>NZ_JCACKO010000032.1:47904-53406 GCF_059505445.1 Brasilonema angustatum
TGTCGTTTCTAACCATAGAGCTGGGGTATTGTTGTGTTGGTAGTTTTTGTATATCGTCTGTTTCCCAGGCGAAGAAACCTCACCCGCCTTCGGCACCCTCTCCTTCAAGGAGAGGGTTTAGAGAGCTTTTTCTTTCTCCCTCTCCTTTATAAGCAGAGGGCTGGGGTGAGGTATCTCGGTGTCGTTTCTAACCATAGAGCTGGGGTATTGTTGTGTTGGTAGTTTTTGTATATCCTCTGTTCCCTGGCGGAGAAACCTCACCCGCCTTCGGCACCCTCTCCTTATAAAGGAGAGGGTTTAGAGAGTCTTTCTCCCTCTCCTTGAAGGAGAGGGAAAGATTTTAGCGTAGCTAAAAGCGAGGGTGAGGTTTCTAACGCCACTCTCCCTGAACAGTGAAACCCGCCCAGTAATAGGGGCTACGCCATTTTGGGTTTTCCCATAACTTGCGTTGTGCTGCACGTAACGCCTCTGATGGAGTTTTCTTTTGCTGCAACAAAACTGTGTAAAATTCCTGCATTAGTATTGATGTGCCTTCATCGTTAACCTCCCACAGCGATAGCATAACCCGCGCTGCACCCGCATACATTAACCCGCGTGTCAACCCCACTAAACCTTCACCGTTGACATTTTTACCAAGTCCGGTTTCGCAGGCACTCAAGACGATTAACTCTGCTGGGTAGTCTTGGTTAAACAAATCTTCCAACCGCAAGTATCCTCTGATTGGCTTGCCTTTTTTATCAAATAATGACAGTACAATCCCGGATAACTCTGGTTGTTCTGGATTGACAAACCCGTGAGTGGCAAAATGCAGGATACGGAATTGATTGAGGGTTTTGCTTGTTGCCCAGTCGTAATTAGCATCAAAGTTCAATGCTTCCAGGCTAGTTGCTGCTGGTATCAGTTTTAAAATTCCTTTTGCTTCTTCTGCTGTGTTGGCTAGCCTGTCCAAACCATCGCGTTTCAGGCTTCTGGCGGAACGGTCGAGGGCAGAACGTTCTGATTGAGGAATGTCAAGGTTAGGACCAGGAGGTTGGGGTTTGTCAGTTTCTCGGCAATCTTCTGATGAGGTGAATCGGCAGTCTGTTGCACTGTATACCGGATCGGCGAGAATGGCTATGGCTTTGGGTGCGCTTTGGCGGTTGGCAAGTTTTTGGCGTTGGATGGCAATGGTAGAGGCTGAGGGTAAATTGATAATTTCATGGTTTATCATCAGTGGTTGGTATTTACTTGAAGTGATATCAGCTAATGCCCCAAAGGGAATGGTTTGCAGCCCACCATCAGCAACAATCACCAAACGCTTTCCTGTTAATTTATCGGCAACAGGTGCAAGAATAAGTTGAGTGAGTTGTTTTGCGCTGTTAATCGCTAAGTCAGTAGCTGTTACTTGCTGCGAATCTTCACGGAACCTCGATGCGACTTTTTCTATTTCCTTTTGTCCGGGGAGTGTGTAAACTTGCATAGAGGTGGGAGTGACTGCCCACAAATAACTGTGTTCTTCTCCCAAGGAATATTGCAATAGCAGAGTGTCTTTATCAAGTTGTTGTTGGATTTGCGGTAATTTGAGAATGTCCTTTTCGGGGTTTGGGTTTGTCAGTTTTGCATATTCTGGGCTAGTGGTACGGATTTTGGCTTGCACTTCCTGGTGTTGTCTGAGAAGATCTTCAATTTCTGTGGTGTGTCTTTTAATAGCTGCTTTGGTGATGAAGTCGTTTTTATTTGGTGAAGAAGCTAAATTTTGCCGCAGTGTCTGTGTTGCATCAATTTGCTGTAGTAAGTTACGTTCTTGTTGTACGAGTTCTGGGTTTGCGCCTTTGAGAATTTTGGCATTTGCTTCGGTTAATAGTTCTATCAAACTTCTGGCGCGGGAGCGTTCGCTGATGTGTAGGCCTAATGCGGCGTATCCTTGGGATGGATCTTTTTTGTGCAGTTGCATCAGCAGGTCGATGTAGAATTTGTAAACGTCCTGTTGAGTAGCAAAGTAGGAAGTGCGGAGTTCTTGTCTGTCGATTTTGGTGCGTAATTCTTCGATAATTTTGATTGCGGCTTCTATGTTAGTGCGGGCTGCTTGTAGGTTGCTGCGATCGCGTTCGAGGTACGCGAGGTTGTAAAGGGTTGTAGCTTCTCCTGCTTTGTCGCCGACTTGTTTTCTCAAAGGCAGAGCAGAGTTGTAGTATTTGAGGGCACTCTGGTTGTCTCCTAAATCGGAGTAGACTTTGCCAATATTGTTGAGGGTAGTAGCTTCTCCTGCTTTGTCGCCCACCTCTTTCATTAAAGGCAGAGCAGAGTTGAGGTATTTGAGGGCACTTTGTTTATCTCCTAAATCGGAGTAGACTAAGCCAATATTGTTGAGAGTTCTTGCTTGTCCTGCTTTGTCGCCGACTTGTTTTCTCAAAGGCAGAGCAGAGTTGTAGTATTTGAGGGCACTCTGGTTGTCTCCTAAATCGGAGTAGACTTTGCCAATATTGGTGAGGGTAGTAGCTTCAAGAGCTTTGTTGCCCACTTGTTTGATCAAAGGCAGAGCAGAGTTGAGGTATTTGAGGGCACTCTGGTTATCTCCTAAATCCGAGTAGACTTTGCCAATATTGGTGAGGGTTCTTGCTTCTCCTGCTTTGTCGCCGACTTGTTTTCTCAAAGCCAGAGAATCGTTGTAGTATTTGAGGGCACTTTGTTTATCTCCTAAATCGGAGTACACACCGCCAATATTGTTGAGGGTTGTTGCTTCTCCTGCTTTGTCGCCGACTTGTTTTCTCAAAGCCAGAGAATCGTTGTAGTATTTGAGGGCACTTTGTTTATCTCCTAAATCGGAGTACACACCGCCAATATTGTTGAGGATTGTTGCTTCTTTTGCTTTGTCGCCGACTTGTTTACTCAAAGGCAGAGCAGAGTTGTAGTATTTGAGGGCACTCTGGTTGTCTCCTAAATCGGAGTAGACTGAGCCAATATTGTTGAGGGTAACAGCTTGCTGTACTTTGTCGTCCACTTGTTGACTTAAAGGCAGAGCAGAGTTGTAGTATTTGAGGGCACTCTGGTTGTCTCCTAAATCGGAGTAGACTTTGCCAATATTGGTGAGGGTAGTAGCTTCAAGAGCTTTGTTGCCCACTTGTTTGATCAAAGGCAGAGCAGAGTTGTAGTATTTGAGGGCACTCTGGTTGTCTCCTAAATCGGAGTAGACTTTGCCAATATTGGTGAGGGTAGTAGCTTCAAGAGCTTTGTTGCCCACTTGTTTGATCAAAGGCAGAGCAGAGTTGTAGTATTTGAGGGCACTCTGGTTGTCTCCTAAATCGGAGTAGACTGTGCCAATACCAAGCAGGGTAGTAGCTTCCCATTTTTTATCCCCTGCCTTCTGCCACAATACCAGCGCTTCTTGCCATTTTTCTATTGCCTGTCGCAAAGATACTGCTGTCCTTTGTTTGTAAAGTGCTATCCCCTCATGAAAAACTTTTTTGGCTGCGGCGCGGGTTGGATCTTGCTGTGTTGTGACTGGTTGTTGTGCGATTTGCGACTCTTTTAATGTGGTTTTTGCTCTGACTGATTCGGATAAGAAAACGACACTTAGCAAGCAGATTAAGCTGTAAAGCTTAATTTTTGGTCTTAGATATTTGAAAAAATCGCTTTTTGTGGTTTTAGCTTTCATCTTCAAGTTGATATTAATAGTTATGCACAGGAAAATTAGTACCGTATAAATACGGCAGGTAGATACAAAATATTAAATTTTTATCAGAAAATATACGTAAATTGTCATGGAGATTAGTTTAAAGCCAGCGTGGACATTAAATCAACCTGGTTTCGTTTTCTGCAACAAAGTTTAGAGAAGTTGTCTTTTTGGAGTGGAAGATGATTTTAGAGTTGCTCATGGGTGTTTGTCCTCACTTTTATACTTCTATTTCTGAGGTTTGAGGACTTATGCAGTTTTTGTGATCGAAATTAGGGGTGTAGGGGTGTAAGGGTATAAGGGTGTAGGGGTATAAGGGGAAGAAAGTAAAACACTCTTACCTGAGATCTTGCACCATAACTTTCGTCCGCCAAGAAATAAATTTCTTGGCTCAAAGTTCAAGTCCGTTAAAACTGAGATCTTGCACCATTCTCAATAACTGTAAGGTGGGCACTGCCCACAACGTAAAAATAGGAGTTTCGCGCGAACGATAAACAGTGCCCACCCTACAAAAATTGCTTTCGTCCGCCAAGAAATAAATTTCTTGGCTCAAAGTTCAAGTCCGTTAAAACGGACTGGGTAAGTTTTTGAGGAGGCACTGCGTTGGGCGGGTTTCCCGACTTGAAGCATGTGCCGTTCCGTTTTAACGGACTTGGGTTATTAGCCTTGAACTTGAGTTCAAGGCATACTATCGGTGAGGTTTAAGATCTCAGTTACCCAATCTGATTCCAAAGTTGTCGCAACTAACGAATAAACCATTCACTTACACCCCTACACCCCTACTTCTTCTCCCCACCCTTACACCCCTATACCCTTACACCCCTAGTTTTGCTCACAAAATCAAAAATGAGGATTAGCATAAGTAATGTAACTTCCTCACAATCCGCGCGACTTACTCATGAACTTCTCGACTTATGTCATGCACTTAGTTGGTTCTGGTGCGATCGCTTATTATTATGCTTTGCAAATCCGTGATCTGAAAACCCGCCCTAATGTGCTTGCAGGCTTTCAGTTAGCAGAGTCTGGTTCAGTTCCATATCTGACAAAGCTGGGCGATCGCGCAGCAGCAGAAGGCGACACATGGCTTGCCGAAAAGCTGGCAAAACACGCATCCGATGAAAATAGGCACGGTCAAATTTTTGCCCATGCCTTAAAACAACTTAACAAAAAAGTTATAGATTTCAAAAGTTTGCCTCAGAATACAGAGGAAAAGAAAACTCAACAACGGCGCAGCCCCTTTTTTGCTGCATACTATGAAGGTTACTCTCAAGAGCAGCTTAAACCTGAGATCGTTGATTGGGATGTGTTCATGGCTAGCACCTACATCTTAGAGTTGGATGCTAGCAAAGACTTTACTCGCATGGCGAACGTGTTACCTGAAGATGATCCAATTGCTCGTAACCTCAAACTAGGGATGTTGAGCATTGCTAAGGATGAAACAGGTCATGCAGCATATCTTTATGAAGCCATGACACGGCGGATGTCTGCAATCCAAGTGCAGCAACTCGTGGATGAGTGGCGTACTCGTAAGGTCAACGCCTTGGTAGCATTTGCAGGTAATATGTTGCAAGGCAATGATAATAGATCTTCCTTGGTGCAAGATGGTGCGCCATCGGAGAGTGAATCTGAATTGATGGTTGCGTAAAGAAAAAGGGGTGTAATACCATTTCACGAAATTCTTGATACAAATGATTAGTCTCTAATTCTTTCTCCCCTGCTCCCCTGCTCCTCTGCTCCTCTGCTCCTCTGCTGCCTATTTGTATCAACCTTAAAGTGAAACGGTATAAGGGGGTAAGGGTGTAATACCATTTCACGAAATCCTTGATACAAATGATTAGTCTCTAATTCTT
>NZ_JCACKO010000033.1:0-52458 GCF_059505445.1 Brasilonema angustatum
AAAAACCTGGCTTCTTTGTTTTTATTGATTAATTTATTCTTTGGAAGTCCCTAAAACAGCTTTTGTGTGCATAATTCCAAAATGTGTGAGGAACTTCGTGGAATAGTTCTAGAATAGTCTATGCATTAATTTAGCTTAGATTTCAGACAAGGCAACACAAGACCATGCGTATCTCACTGAAATGGTTGCAAGAACTAGTGGAGTTGAAACTTAGCCCAGAAGAATTAGCAGAAACGCTGACACTATCTGGGTTTGAGGTAGAAGATATTGAAGATCGCCGCACTTGGGCTGCAGGTGTTGTTGTCGGGAAAGTGCTGGAACGACAACCGCATCCCAACGCCGACAAATTAAGTGTTTGCCAAGTCGATATCGGTACGGATGAAACTTTAAATATCGTTTGTGGTGCTTCCAATGTCCGGGCAGATATTTACGTACCCGTAGCAACTGTAGGCACTTACTTACCAAACATCGATTTAAAAATAAAACCCGCGAAACTGCGAGGAGTTCCATCACAGGGGATGATTTGTTCCCTCAAGGAACTGGGTTTGCCCAATGATGTAGACGGGATTTATATTTTTCCTCAAGATAACTTGGCACTTGGTAGCGATGTGCGTCCACTGTTAGGTTTAGATGATGTGATTTTAGATGTCACCGCAACTGCTAACCGTGCTGACGCCTTATGTATGGTTGGTATCGCGCGGGAAGTCACAGCCCTGACAGGGGCAAAGCTAACACTTCCCGAACCAGGTGAAGTTTCGATTTCCAATGGTGGGTTTAATTTAACTTTAAAAATTGCTGATACACAAGCTTGCCCAGCATATATTGGCACGGTGATTGACCAGGTAAAAATTGCACAATCACCTGAGTGGCTGCAACAGCGCTTGCGTGCTGCTGGAGTGCGACCCATCAATAATATTGTAGATATTACTAACTACGTGATGTTGGAATGGGGACAGCCACTACACGCTTTTGACGCTAACCGTTTACAATCCGTTGCTGGAGGTGAAAATCTCGCGATTGGTGTCCGCTTCGCCAACGCTGGGGAAACTCTCAAAACTCTCGATGGACAAACTCGTACTCTATCTACACAAAATTTGCTGATCACCGCTAATGATAAACCTGTTGCGATCGCAGGAGTTATGGGTGGCGAAGAAACCGAAGTCCATGATGGAACTCAAAAGCTAGTTTTAGAAGCAGCGCTATTTGATTCAGTCGCAATTCGCCGTTCTTCCCGTAGTGTCGGTTTAAGAAGCGAGTCCTCCGGAAGATACGAACGGGGAGTCAACCGCGCTGAGTTGGAAGTCGCAACTCGTCGTGCGTTATCGCTGATTACCGAACTGTCTGGAGGAGTGATAGTACATCAAGAAATTAATGATTCTCGTCCTGATCGTTCTACCTGGTCGCGTTCGATTGAATTACGCTTAGACCGAGTCAACCAGGTTCTCGGACCAATCGATTTAGATGAGCAAACAGGAGAAATCCAAGGCGAAGATGTTGAACGCATTCTCACAGCATTGGGATGTCAGCTAACTTCCATACCCGACCATAGGTGGATGGTTTCCGTACCTCCCTATCGTTACCGCGACTTAGAACGGGAAATAGACTTAGTTGAAGAAATTGCTCGTCTCTACGGCTATGATCGCTTTTGCGATACCTTGCCAGACAAGGCAGAAGCAGGTTATTTGCCTGTTGATCAAGAATTGGTTCGCAAGTTACGAGCACTATTGCGAGCAGAAGGATTGACAGAATTAATCCACTATTCCTTGGTAAAACCTGGGGAAGATAGACAAATTGTCCTGGCAAATCCCTTATTTGTTGAATATTCGGCGTTGCGAACTGACTTGATATCGGGATTAATTGATGCATTTCAATACAACCTCGAACGGGGTAATGGTTCGCTGAACGGCTTTGAAATTGGACGAATTTTCTGGCAAGAAGAGGGTTTGCAAGAAGCAGACGCCATTGCTGGGATTATGGGAGGCGATATTTCCTCCAGCAAGTGGACAAGAAGCGATCGCCCGCAACCTATGACCTGGTTTGAAGCCAAAGGTATTTTAGAAAATGTGTTTCAACAGTTTGGCTTGCAGGTAGAATATCAACCTGATTGCAGAGATTCCCGCTTGCACCCAGGACGCACAGCTTCCCTATGGCTAGGAGGTAATAGGCTTGGTGTGTTTGGGCAATTGCATCCCCAACTGCGGCAACAAAAAGGTTTACCAGATTCAGTCTACCTGTTCCAGTTGGATCTAGATGTGCTTTTGGATTCTCTAGACGATGATAAAATCTTAGTACGACAATTCCACCCTTACTCCACTTATCCAGCCGCAGACCGAGATATTGCTTTCTTTGCGCCTATTAAAGTGAGTGTTGCCGAAATAGAAAAAGTCATCACCAAAGCAGGTAAAGAATTACTCGAATCTGTAGAATTGTTTGATGAATATCGCGGAGAGCATGTGCCCCAAGGACAGCGGAGTTTGGCATTTCGCTTGATTTATCGGACAAGCGATCGCACCCTCACCGATAACGAAGTTGAACCAGTACATAATAAAGTCCGCGAAGCCCTAGCGGAGAAATTTGGCGTAACTTTGAGGAGTTAAGCCACAAGAAACAAGAGTGAAAACTAAAGAAGTTCTTTCCTCTTGTTTGTTCCTGTTTTGTTGAACTTTGATTCTTTGGATTTTGAATTCGTAAAATTATGCCTAAATATGTCATGTGGGGAACTTACTGCCAAGACGTTCTGGAAAAACGCGCCCCTTACCGTCAAGCACATCTAGATGGATTGGCAAAACAGAAAGAATCTGGTGTGTTAGTTACTATTGGTCCTACGACAGATGTCACTAAAGTTTTTGGCATTTATGAAGCGGAAAACGAAGCGATCGTACGCCAATTAGTAGAAGCCGATCCGTATTGGCAAAATGGTATCTGGACTGAGTATTCTGTCCAAGAGTGGATTCAGGTTTTTTGAATAAAAGGTACGGTAATCATGAAAGCATTTTCATTGAGAAAAAGTTTTTCATTGTTTAGACTAGAGAAAAGGTAAAAACAGGAACAACTTCAACTTTTATCTAGTCGGTTGATGAGTTGAAAAGGTGATTCTATGAACAAAATTTTGAAACGCGCATTTATGCCCAGCCTATTGGCTGCAACTTTAACTGGTGTTAGTTTCGTTCCAGCTCGACCTGCGTCTGCTGATGATAAAGTCCTTGAGGATACAGCCATTGGAGCCGGTGTTGGCGCTGTCTCAGGCATCATTAGAGGACGTAGCGTGATAAAGGGTGCCATTAATGGTGCTGGTACTGGTGCTGCTATCAATGGTGCTAATGGCCTTAGAGGCACTCGCAGAGAAAGAGACAAACGCAGCATCATTCAAGATGCTGCAGTAGGTGCAGGCGCCGGTGCAGTCACTAATGGTATTACTAACGGTGGTAGAGGTACCTTTGGCAGTGCAGCAACAGGTGCAGCAACAGGTGTAATTATCAATCAAATCAGAAAGAAATAGTAATATCGTCTCGAAATTAGACCGCCTCAGTTCAGAATTGAATTGAGGCGGTCTTGATATTAGAAGAACTTATTATATAGTTAAAAAATTAAAAATCGGTTACAAAAAAACTATTAGGATAACCATTAAAAGCTGTATAATAACGGGAAGTCAAAAAGCAAAACTGATTTTGACAACGCACTTTTTCTTGTATCTCTTGAAAAAAGCGACAAGACCGTTTGACTTTAATTTGAGTGTGAGATTGGGGTTTTCTGATGAAAACCCAGACGAGGGGAAACTGGGCTAAATCCACATATCACAGCGGTTTGCATGCACGAAGGGAACCCCCTGTACGATGAACAGCGCGCATGAGGAGGGTCTCCCGCTCTCACGGTGACTGCGTTAGCGTTAGCGTAGCGCCAGTCGCCTGACGCCACATTCTTCAACGGGGGGAACCCCCCGAAGCTTTGATCGGAGGAAACCTCCGCTCAAACTTCTCTCCGCACAGAAGTGGCACATGAGGGAGACCCTCCTACAGCGCTGGACTCACCGTAAGGCGTGGCGTCAGCCATAGGGCACTCTGCCTCACCGCAACCCACTGCCTCCTCTACATCTTGTCGCAGGAGTGGTAAATTACTGGACAATGAGTTAGGGACGATAGTTCACACTGGCGTTCGATACCGGTGCTAGCTATCAGTCCTCTCGAAATTTAAGTATCTAATTCAGGCATAAGCTGACTATTACTGCGTGACTCAATGACTGTTAATAATCATTTGTGGCTACCTGCATCGGCAGATTTAACTTTGTTGCAGGATGAAATTCATGTCTGGCGAATCGACCTTGACAGACCAGAAACACAGTTGCAACATTTGACAGCAACCCTCTCCAGCGACGAAGTTTGTCGAGCGAAGCGGTTCTATAAAGAACAGCATCGACAACGTTTTATTGCTGGTCGGGGTATACTGCGAACGATATTGGGTCGCTATTTGGGTGTAGAACCGCAAGAGTTGCAGTTCTGTTATGAATCCTCTGGCAAGCCAGTGTTAGCAGATACATTTGCTCATAGTAAAATATGGTTTAACTTAACTCATTCGCAAGGGTTAGCTCTGTGTGCAGTGAGTTGCGATCGCCTCGTGGGAGTAGATCTAGAGTACGTCCGCCCAATTTCCGATGTTCTCGCCCTTGCGAAACGATACTTTTCACCTGGGGAATATGCAGTGATGTGTGGGCTTCCTCCCCATCAAATGCAACAGGTGTTTTTCCGCTACTGGACTTGCAAAGAAGCATATTTAAAAGCTACTGGAGTAGGAATTGCTCAGCTAGAGCAAATAGAGGTTTCTCTGACTCCAGGAGGACCAGCAAAGCTTAAAACAGAGCAACAGTGGAGCCTGCTAGAACTTGTACCTGATAACAATTCTGTTGCGGTTGTTGCGGTGGAAGGTTATGGCTTGAATTTGAAGTGCTGGCAATATTGATACGCGGCTGATAGACATTGCCATTTAATTGAGATGGCAGTGTTGCCTGCATTGCTAACAGCAAGATTTGACAATTTTAAAATAGTTTTTGTTAAACCAGTTATCAGTGAGCCAGCGCTGCAGGAGGGTTTCCCTCCGTAGGTGACTGGCGTTAGCGCAGCGGAACCGAAGGTTCTCCCCGAAGGGTTATCAATGAACAATAAATTGATAACTGTTGACTGTTCACTGTCGAAATCTCACGCAAAGATGCAAAGGCGCTTAGAAGAACTTTGCGTCTTTGCCTCTTTAGTATCAACAAAAAAAATTGTTGGGTTTTGCATCTGCCTCAACCCAACTATGTCAATTAAATTACAAAAGCTAGGGGTGTAAGGGTGTGTTAGCGCAGCGAGCCGTAGGCTGGGTGTAAGGGTGTAAAGGGATAGGAATATAAATGCATTTTCCCTACACCCCTATACCCCTACACCCCTATCTTGGCTTACACCCCCTTTGAATCTTGAGGTTTTATGCAACGTTTAAAAAGCCACTCGAAATCAAGTAAGAAGAGTATGTCAGAAACAATCTAGAGTCTATTGGTGGACAGACAATAGAGCTTCCAGCAAGTGCCTTAAGAGTATCTTGGCAGCTAATAATTGGTCTTTTCGCTTGCAGGTACAAATCTGGAATGGTCAGTCCTTCTTGAGACCACTTCTGAAGTAAGAAAGGTCGCAGTGTGTACAAAGGATTTTGTTGGGAAGTGACATTTTTTACCAACATTGTTTGCCACTCATCGTAAGGAACCAATTCAATTGGAAAGCCAAACGAGTGCATCCACTCAACTAACATCTTTAAGGAGATAGGTTCAGGATGTTGCAAGTGGAAAGCTTTGCCTATGGATTCTTTCTGTCTTGATAGATAGGCGATCGCCTGACTGACATAGTCTACAGGAGACATATCCAGCATATAGTCCACGTCTGGAAAACATCCCATCTCAAGACAACCTTTGATCATCAAGTTGGTAAAATCATGGGTGTTAGATATACCTGTTTGACTGTGCCCTGCTATTAATGGTGGTCTGTGGATGGTAACGGGAAGTCCGCGATCGCCAGCAATTTTGACTAACTTTTCCGCAACCCACTTCGTCTGGGAGTAACCCAGAAAAATACCTTCCCAATGGTCAAAGTTATCCTGTTCTTTAACAACTTTGCCAGCATAAGCAGGTGATTCAAAAACAGCAACACTGGAAACGTAATGTAGAGGTTTGGCTTTGATTGAACTTGCCAAGCGTATGACTTCCTGCGTTCCCAGAACATTAGCAGTCTTCAATGCTGAGTAGGGATAGACATAGTTCAGCATGGCAGCACTGTGATACACAGCGTCAAGATTAGCTGCCAGCATTTCAAACCCTTCCGTACTCATCCCTAAGAGTGGCTGAGATAAATCTCCAGGAATAGCAATAATTCTGGGACTAAACTCTTCTTTCCAAAGTAAATATTGTTGCAAGTTTTTCTTTAGCTTCTGCTTACCTTCCTCAGAAGTCGTAGCACGTACTAAGCAGTAGATATCTGCATCAGTCGTCCGTAGTAGTTCATCAATTAGGAAAGCACCTAAAAAGCCTGTTCCTCCAGTTAAGAAGACGTTATTTAGTTCCGTGGTAAATTTATAACTCGATGAGGGATAGATGTTCGAGTCTAGAACAGCTTCTGCCTGCAAATTTACCGTTGTCGTTTTGGAAACAGAAACATTTGTTCTAGAGGTCACTTTGTCTTCAACTTGTGACTCTAAATCTTGCGATTCTTCAGCTAAACGCTCGGAAAGTGCTTCAATATTTGGGTAATGCCACAGCAGCATTGGAGAGACTTCAAATCCCAACATTTTTTCTGCTTGGGTGATGAGAAGCATAGCTTGGGCTGAGTTCAAACCGTAGTTTTCTAATGAATCTTGAACATTGATTTCATCAGGTGTGATTTTCAGTGCCTCAGCAAGAATAGACACCAAACATGCTTGAATTTCTTCCGCTGTATGAGACTGTTTTGAAGCCATTATTTACACACCTCTAATAGAATAGTCTACGATTTTTTAAAACCCTTTCTGTACCGCTTACAAGCCAGTAGAACTCACTGGATGATAGTGACAGTAATCATCTGAGATTTGCAGTCCTTGAAGTTTTAAACTTTGAATGCGGTATAAATATGCTGACCCGGTCATGATATGATGAGCAACATCAACCACTCGGCGATTTTTTGGCTCAGCTAAATAAGAACCACGAACCCAGTCATTAAAGCTACCCATCGCTGGACCGCACCAAATTTGATAATCGACTTCTCGACCCTTTTCTCCAGAACTAGACCAGCGAGAAGATAATCCTAAATACCAGCGAAAAATTGCTGCCATTTTAATTTTGGGATTATTGATTGCTTTAGCGAGTTTTTCTGGATTTCTTTGAGATAAATAAGTTGCAGTTTCTTCCCAAATCCGAGCAATACTCTGACGAAAAACTTGTTTCTCTAATTTTTCTCTTTCCTCAATAGGAATATCTTCAAGTGAGTTATAATTTCTGTATATCTCATACAGTTTTTGTGCTCGCATAGGGAACATTGTTCCTCTTTTTAAAACTTGAAGTTTGACTCCCATTTCAAACATATCTGCCGCTGGAGCCATCATCATGTCAGCCATTTCTGCTTGTGCTAACAATTTCTTGGTATGTTCAGAAGTTCCAGCTTCAACACACGATTGATTAACAGAACCAGTGACGACATAAGCAGCACCCATCATAAAGCCAGCTAAAGCTGATTCTGGTGTCCCAATTCCTCCAGCGACTCCAACTCTAATAGGTGTTGAGTAGCGATATTTTTCCTGAATTTCATTTTTTAATGCCAAGATAGAAGGCAAAAGACAAACCAGAGGACGATTATCTGTATGTCCGCCAGAATCAGCTTCCACAGTGATATCATCGGCAACAGGAAGTTGAGATGCAAGATTTGCTTGAAACTCACTAATAAGTCCTTTTTCAACAAGTTCTTTCAGAATTTTTAAAGGTGCAGGTTGGAGAAATTTACTGGCGACTTCTCGACGAGATATTTTGGCAATGACTTTATTTTTGATTTCAATTTGATTGGCTGCATTCACGCCTAACCCAGCCGCACGGTAATAAACAATATTGGGAGTCAAGTCCAAAAATGCTGAGGCTTCTATGGTTCTAACCCCATATTTGAGGTATAACTCCACAGCACGACGTTCAATAGCAGGTTCATTCGGACTATGAATGAGATTAAAAGCGTAGGGACCTTGAGGTAAGGCTTGTTGAATACAGTTAATAGCTGCTTCAAGACGGTCTGGACTTAAACCACCAGCACCAAAAGAACTCAATATTTTCTCTTTTCCTAGTGCAATGACCATCTCTTGTGATGCAATACCACCAGCCATCGCACCAGTTGTATAGGCATATTTTACACCATGAGAGGCAAGAAAACTCGGATCTCCTAAATGATGTGTTGGCATGGGTGGAGTTGTCATCAACAATTCCACTTGTCCTGTTTTCCCATTCTCACTAGGACAAGAATAACCTTCGTTGGTGACACCAATTTTTCCTGCTACTCTTACGACGTAACAAGGTTTATTTATATTCAGTAATTTATCTTTGATGGCTAACTGTTCAAAAGCAACACAATCTAAAGAACCTTTCCAAAGTTCATTGTGATTGAAGGAGTTAGCAAAAAAGTTAAGACCGTTATTGTATTCACCTAGTACTGCATCTTCGATTTTCACAGTGGCGATTCCCTTAAATGATTAATAGACGAGACAGAGGAGAGAGAATAGGGAACAAAGGATAAATGATAGGAGGTACGGGACAGGTTACAGGAAAACCTATAACCTATCACTCATTACTGATTGAGTAAATTTTCCGCACAAGCTAGTTGTAGTTGAATCATTTCACTGATTTGTTTGCTGAATTCTTGTCGGGATTTTAAGAAGTTAGCGTGAGTTTTATGAACCCGAAAATGGTTATTACTGAACTTTTCGTACTGAGACAGATGTAAGTTATTTAGAGGTGCTGATTTTTTCAGTTGATGAGTTGTGGTAATTGGAGGAAGAATGGATGAGGTAATGATTTTTTGACTTTCAGTCAACTCACCAGATTGTAACTGTTCTCTAGCCTGAAAACTGTTATTCGTGGTGTTTTTCACGTTTTCTTCTTCTTGCATAGGTATTGATGTGGAGATGTTGCGGGGATGACTTATAGCATTGTGGATACTGGTTGATTCTTGATGAGAATGTATGACTTCAGAATCTGTAGGTAGGGGAATGTTCTGATACTGCTTGTTAACAGCATGAAGAGGTTTTTTGATAGCTAAGTTTTGGAATTTTTTACGGTTTTCGTCGCTCAAGATTTTGGTAAGAATTCTGTTTCCAGAACGGATACTTCCCTCCGTAGGCGTCTGGCGTTGAGGAACTCCCACATGAGAGTTTCCTCCTAAAGTCAGAGTTTTCACAGTTGGTTTAAGTTGACTGGATGTTTCTGTTGCCTGAGTGTACAGTGCTGATAAGTCGAGAGAAACTTGATGACTGAAGAGTTTTGCTAATGCTCTGATTATAGAAGTATGGTCATCTACACCTCTTCTATTAACAGATACGGTTATATGCTCTTTGTTTTCTAGGATTTTATCAATCCATCGAGAGCAGATATTACCAGAACCTGCTTCGATAAAAATTCTTGCTCCATCGTCATAAACTCGGTTCACTAAGCGAGGAAAATCAAGCTGTTGGCACAAGCCTTGTGCAAGATTGCGACCGATGACACTGCTTTCTAATGTGATGGGTTGACACTCCGCTGAAGAATAAAACACAATACCTGGTATGTTGTGGGATGGTAAAGTGTTGACTCTAACGACTTCTTGGTACTCCGATCGCATTGGTTCACAATGGATTGCATGATTGAAAGGAGCGCGGAAAGCATTACAACCCAAAGTTTTTATCACTCGCTGACAAGCGGTTGTATCACCAGCAATTAAAACTTCTTCTGGTGTATTGATTTGAGTTAAATAAACGCGATTTTCATTTTTGAGGCATTCTTTAACTTGGGATGGACTTACCATCAAAAGATAGGTACTCCAGAAATCATCGTCTGATGATTGTTGTGCTGATGGTAATCCCCAACATTCGCGTACAGCGTTTTTCGGTCCAGATATCCTGTCTGCAAACAAAGAGGATGTGTGAAAAGCACTAATTCCTTCGCTAAAGTTGCTCCATACCCCCATTGAACACATCATGCTTGTCTCGCCGAGGCTATACCCAAAAACATACTTTGGTTTAACCCGAAAATCATCTCGGATAATTGTAGTAATGAGTCTGGCAAATGCCATGTCAGTTTCAAGGATTGCTAAGGAATCATTAAGCAATTGCTTTTCGAGATTTTCTAACTGCCTAGTTGATAGTTTATTCAAGCTTCTGGGAAAAACAAGCTGAGAAACTTCGGCGAAAAGACTGAAAAGATTTTTGATGACCAAGTCATCGTAAACTCTGGGAAATAAGCGGAAGAGTGTGCGACCGATACCAAGATAAGAATTAATCGCAGCAGGATAAACGTATGCTACACCTCCCTTTTTACCGACTGGCTTAGCCGTAAAATAACTGCCAGATGGTGTTTGCCAGTCTTCCCCCTTTTCAAAGGCATTATTTACACCTTTAAAAGCAGCTTCAATTTCTCTTACTAATTCGTTTTTGTTGCGTCCAAGAATTGCAAGCGCATAATTTGCCTCAACATGTTGTTTATAGATAGCAAAAGTTTGGCTGGCTGCAACGTTTAAAGAACTGCAATTTTCGATGGTTGTTTTGAGAGAGTTAATCTGGTCTAGTAAATCTGAGTGATTCTGACCTGCAATGGGGAACAAATATAATGGTGTTTGCTCTAAATACTTGCTGTGGCGCTGTACTTGCTCTGGTTCTTCTGACAAGATAACATGAGCGTAAGTCCCATCTATTCCCATGCTATTAATTGCAGCAACTCGCTTTTTCGCCTCTTTGCCTAAAAACCAAGGTCTTGATTCTGGGACGACATAAAAGGGACTACCTTGCCAAATCTCTTGGTTTTTGACACCAGACCATTTGGGAGTTGCAGGAATGTATCTGTGATGAAGACAAAGAGCAGTTTTAATCAGGCTGGCAATTCCTGATGCGACATACGTGTGACCAATATTTGCTTTGACACTACCGATCGCACAGTTAAGACCATTTTGATCTGATGGATAAGCTTGAACTAAACCTTTGATTTCTGCTTCATCTTCTTGGGGAATACCGCTTCCACAAACTTCCAAATATTCTATGTCTGTGGGCTTGATACCTGCTATCTGGAAAGCTTGCTGACAGACGGAGTTGACAGCTGCTGGTTCAGGTGTTGTTAGCCGATTGTGCAACTCATTAGATGTAGAATGCTGTTGTGCAAAACTAATAGCATCGACAACTGCATAAATGCGATCGCCCTCTTTTCTTGCTGTATCCTGGCGCTTCAGAACAACTGCTCCCGCACCTTCACCAACCATCCAACCATTCGCCTTTTGGTCGTAACTTAGGGTATTGACTCCTGTGTTGATTTGTCCGAATTGATTTCGCAACAAGATGTTTTCCACACCGCCAGCTAAATCAACACCACCCACAAGCACAGCATCCACTTCTCCTGCATTCAGTAGCATTTGTGCAATTTCCAACACCTTGAATATGGAATTCTCTCCAGCCGAGATAGTAAATGTTGGACCTGTCAAATCCCACAGCGAAGAAATGCGACTCGCCATGATGTTGGCGATGTAACTCAGATATTCGCCAGTTTCTACTGTGTGGTGAAGACTATCTTTAACAATGGTTTCTAATTCAGCAATCTTTTCTTCTGGTAAAGAAATTTCTCCAGCAACTAAGCCTTCTTTAATCTGCCAAGAGAGATTCCATCTCTGCTGTAACTGGTGAACAGAAAATTCTGTCTCTGCGGCGATGATGACTGCAACGTTTGCACCTTCTTTGATTTGGGCATCTTTTAGGGCGCGATCAGCGACTTTCAGAAGTAAGAGTTGTTGCGGATTCAGTTTGGACAGTTCATTCGGAGGGATTTTGTAAGATAGGGTATCTATTTCCAAATCTTGGATGTATGCCCCTACTGGTGCTTTACCATCTGGCAAACCGTACTTCTGGAGTAAGTCTTGTTGGTCTTCTAAGCCGTGCCATCTCTCAGGAGGAAGGGGTATAAAATGCTGCGTCCCATCGTAAATACTGCGGTCAAAGGCATCTAATCCATTGCAGGAACCAAAAAAGGCATCCATGCCTACAATGGCGACTTTGGCTGGTTGCACGGGTGCATTTTCTTGTCCCCCCTGTTCTACGGTTCCCTGTTCCAAAATCATGTGTGCATTAGTACCACCAAAACCAAATGCACTGATAGCTGCTCGTTTGACTGGTGCTTTTTGGGGCCAATTAGCTGCACTTGTAACAATTCGCTCAGGCGAAATGACGTTGTTTTGGCATCCTATGGAGTCAGCAACATGAATTGTCGGAGGGATAACACCCTTGGACATACTCAGAAGCACTTTAATTAAGCTGACTGAACCAGCAGCAACTAGCAGGTGACCAATATTTGCTTTGACGGAACCGACTAGAGGATTTGCTTGATGCTGACCAAAGAAGGTTTCTATTGAGTTAAATTCTGTGGTGTCTCCCAGCAACGTCCCAGTTGCGTGACACTCCATGTAATCAATGTCTTTCGGACTGATTTGTGCTTCTTTGTAAGCGCGTTCAAAAGCGAGGATTTGTCCTTTGGAATTGGGACTGAGGAAATGTTTTCCTCGACCATCGTTGGAGAGTCCAGTACCACTGATGGTGGCATAAATGCGATCGCCATCTCGCACTGCATCGCTATATCGTTTCAGCACAACCATCCCAACTCCATCAGCGGTGATGAGTCCTCTGGAAGATTTATCTAAAGGACGGCTGAGGTCGTTGTCTTCTGGATATCCTTGGATACCAGAAAATAACATCCGCAAAAACAGAGGATCAGAACAGCTAATTCCTCCAGCCAACATCACATCTGCTTTGTGTGTCCACAAATAATGAGAGGCAAGCTTCGCTGCATATAATGGTGAAGAACAGGCAGCATCAATGCATAAATGAATATTGGATAAAGACAGGGCTTGGGCAATGATAGCAGCTGGCAAACCGGAAACCATTGCGTTGTAAATTGAGGCTTCTGGTGATGCTTTCAAGTCAGCCAAATCGAAGTCTTCACACTGCAAAAGTTCTCTCAATGCAGGTGTTAGTACCTGCTGATATATGGAAGCGAATAATTGATTGGATAATTTCGTAGGTAAGGAGAGACTGCCTAATATGACTCCACATTTTGACAGAACAGATTCATTTCCTAAATACCCACTATGTTGCAAAGCTTGTTTGGCAACATCAAGTGACCATTTAAAGGTGTTATCTAAACTTTGTAGAAAGTCTGCTGGTAGTTTATATCCTGTTGGATCAAACTGAAAGTCGCGGATGAATCCTCCCTTTAAAGAATAGATTTTTTCTGATTTACCTTTGACTGGGTTATAAAAAACTTGCGGTTCTACTCCGATGTCCTCAGATGTGACTGATGATATGGAATCTTTCTGCTGAATAAGATTCTTCCAAAATTCTTCAGTATTTTTCGCATCAGGAAAGAGACATGAAAATCCAATAATTGCTATTTTTTCCATGATTGATTTTCTTTTTTTGAGTGAATGAAAAAATGTATTCTCTTGTTAGATTGCTTGTTGTCAGCTTCTGACTGGGAATGTATTGCGTCAGTTTCTCTCTGCTTCTAGCACACTGAAGAAGTCCTGGTAAGCATTCCCTAGCAATGCTAGGGAATAAAAGCTAAATTGTGTTTTCTCGTTAATTACTTCTCAAGGATTGAGTAGGTATAATAGTGCCTTTACCTCCCAACAGACGCGAGCAAATTTTTCCTTGAGCATCATGTACGATGAAATCAGCAACTATACTACTTGCCGTTTTCGTCTTAATTTCACAAGAAACGTAAAAAGGCGTATTGCAGGGAACCCGCGTGTATTGCTCATATTTTTGCTGTCCTGCGGGTAAGCAGATTTCTTGATGAAAATGCTGCATCCAAATCCATAAAGGATGGGTACTCAGGTCAATTGAATAAGGATTAACCCACCCAATAGGAAATTGTCCTTGTTGTTGATCTGTAATTTCAGACCAAATACACTCAGCTGTGATTTTTTCAGGACTAATGTTTAAAACCCTTTTGAGTTCTTGAAAAGAATCTCCATGAAACAATGGAAACAGAGATGTTGTTCTTGCTTGATAAAAATCTTTCCCAGTAATCGCGATGATGTTATCTTCTGCAAGATTTAATGCTTCATAAGTGGGACTGGTAGGCAGTTCTCCCACTAGTCGAACTTGAGCAATACTGAAATGATAATTAATTTTACCTTCTCGGGTTTTACTCCATATCTTTGCTTGAAAGATGATTTCTTGGGAATCAGTTTTAGAAACTTCTTGCAAGTCTAAAATATACTCACTTGCTAAAGTTTCATTAAAAGTAATTCCCTTCAAAACTTTGAAATCTGTGTTACTGAAAAATCTATAACCTGGATACAGTTGTTCGCAAGCATCGACAATCCAGGACACTGCACAAGTCGCTGGTAAAACTGGCTTATCAGCAATGACATGGTCGAGTAAAAATGGATTGGCTTCTAATGAAAGTTTACGCCTGATACGATAAGTTTTTAGTTCGGGGTTTAGTGGTGCAGGAGGCGGAACAAGAGGACTACCAATGACAACTTGTGCTGTTTGGTGATTAGCAGGATGCAGTTCGTTGACAAGCATTTGTGTTCCAACTTCAACAGGGATAATCTCAATACCACGTCGGGCAAACTCTTTTTTCAATTGTGGTGTCACCATACCACTATCCCAACCACCCCAATTTATAGCCACAACATGACATTCGGGGTAACGTTGCTTGACGAGATGGGCTGATTTGTTGAGAATTTCGTTGGCGATCGCGTAGTCTGTCTGACCGATATTACCGTAAAAACCTGTGACAGAAGAAAACAAAACCAAATACTCCAGTTCACTGGGTTTGATACAAGATAAAAGATTTTCTAGACCTTTAACTTTAGCCGTATAAACTTTCTCAAAATCTTGTTCTGTTTTCTTTTCAATCAATTTATCAGCTAAATTACCAGCACCGTGTATAATGCCATTAATCGGTCCCGTACGCTCAATAACAGTCTTCAGTTTCTGTTTTAATTCCTCTCCATTCGTGACATCAACGCTCAAGTATTCAGCATGACCTCCTACTTGTTGAATTGCTTCTAATGTCTGTTTGATTTCTCGATTGGATATGACTTTGTTATAGAGCTTTTGTACATTTACAGGTATGGGCTTCTCTCCCAGTGAGAGAAGGTATTCCATAATGCGCTTTTTCAACACTGGTTCGTCAAAACAATCTTTAGCCCAATCTGGTTCTTTGTCTAAAAGTTCTGAACGACCTATGAGAATAAATTTGCAAGGATAGTGCTGTGCCAATTTGATGGTACACTTAGCGGTGATTCCTTTCGCGCCGCCACTAACGAGAAAAACTGATGTAGGACGGATCGTAGTGATTAGTGTCATAAATTACCCGTTTACTTTGTCGGATTGTTAGAAAAAAGATTTTTAAACCTCTTGAAACCTTGGGATTAAGAGGCTAGTTCATAGCCGGATTTCTGACAATTGATTGAAAGAGAAAAACCTTGAATAACTGCTGGCTGGCTTGAAAAGTAAATATTTTGTTGAAGATTGATGCGAGTATCTGGCGTTTCTTGAGGCGGTGTTTCTTGAGGCGGAGGCAAAGTTAGTGCTGCTACAATTAAAGCTAACACTATCATGATTCCTGCTATAATTGTGAGTAAATTATCATTTTTTTCTTGTTGGTGATGAGAATGAGGATGAACTAGTCGAATATCACCAAGGTCTCTTTCATCAGGAAATAGTCTCATGAATGAATAATATGTTTTGTAACCTTTTGCTTCTATCGTTATTTCTCCTTCAAGAACATTGTTGTTATCAAATGGAACTTTAAAATGATAAATTCCTTCTAAGTCACTATAGACAACACATGAATAACCGGACAAATTGATTAAGACTTTAGCTCCACTTATAGGAGCTTGTTTCTCTCTATCGAGAACGCGACCAAGATAATGAATTTCTTGATTATGGAGCATGGTTTTAGGTGAGAGGAGGAAGGGAAAAAGGAAGAGAGGGAGAGAGGAAGAAAGGGAAAGAGGAAGAGAGGGAGAAAAAAGTTAATGCTCAATAACTTTTGTCCCACACTCCCACACTTGTTAATTCATCCCAACTTCCTCGTCTTTCCTATCTGATTAAATTTCGGGAGCACTAATCAAGGTGACTCTTTCGTGTGAATTGTAAGCTACTTCGGTAATATAACGATTGGGATCATGTAGCTCAGCAAAAATGTGCTGTGCTGACTGTTCTGCATCAATCTGAGGACTCAAGTCAATTGCTCGGCAAAACACCTGTTGCCATTCCCAGTTGAGAGTTTTAGTTAATCCAAATAAACCAGCACTGATGGGACAAAAGCTAACATTTTGTCCTAATCCAAAGGCTCCATCAAGACGAGTCACAGTGCAAAAACAATTACGTCCAGAATGTGCGGTTTCATTAAGGGATTTTTTCAGGTGTTTTGCTATGAGAAAGACGTGCTTAACAATTGCCTTTTCTTGTTCAAGATACGGAATTTTGCCGTTGTAGATGACTTCAAATAAGGGATTGAGATGGATGAAGGCATCAATTGAACCATATTGAGTGGAAATGGTGGCTAATTGTTGTTGCAGATGTTCCTCAGTTAAATCAACAAGATTTACGCGATTAACTCCTACAGGTAAAGGTGAGTGTTGTGGAACTAGAGATTGAGGAAAACTGAGAACAACGATTTTCCAGCCTTGTTCGGTGAGAAGTTGAGCCAATTTGGAAGTGGTGAGGGAGCCATCATCGGTGAGTAAACCGACGTGTCCCTCTGGTAATGTGAAATCTAGAAAATCTGGTTGAGGCAGAATTTTCAGTTTGACTTGACGACGCAGGGGATTGTTGTTTGAATTACCCGATGGGTTGGAGGACTTGTTCAGAGACTTTTTTTTTTCCGTACCAACTAACTTTTGCAGATACTCTACAATTTGACCGATGGTACGCAGTTCTCCCAGTTCTTCTACATTGGGTTTAGG
Organism: Brasilonema angustatum; assembly: GCF_059505445.1. Lineage (NCBI taxonomy): Bacteria > Bacillati > Cyanobacteriota > Cyanophyceae > Nostocales > Scytonemataceae > Brasilonema > Brasilonema angustatum. The sequence goes on from NZ_JCACKO010000033.1 coordinate 17,184, forward strand.
CAAGTTGGGGTACATCTCCTGCATTGTCCCTAAGATTTCCACACGCTTAATGGAGTCAATCCCCAAGTCTGCCTCCATATCCATGTTCAAATCCAACATTTCCACGGGGTAACCTGTTTTTTCACTCGTGATTGCTAACAAGGTTGGACCGAGATCTGTCAAATCTGTGTCTGCTGCTTCTACTTCTTCTACTTCTTCACTAAGTGAGACACTTTCGTTGGTCACTAAAGTGGGGGAAGAAATGGGAAACTCAGGTGATAAGGTGACGGAAGAATTCTCAATCTCTACTTGATCCTGTATTTTTCCGTCCTCTTGTATAGAAATTGCAGTTTCTACAGCAATGGATTTCGCAGCAATGGATGGAGAAGCTGTCTTTTGCAAACATTCGACAATTTGACCAATCGTGCGTAGTTCTCCCAGTTCTTCCACGTTTGGTTTAGGCAAGTCTGGGTACATTTCTTGCATTGTTCCCAGGATTTCCACACGCTTGATGGAGTCAATCCCTAAGTCAGCCTCCATATCCATGTTGATATCCAACATCTCTACTGGGTAACCTGTTTTGTCACTGATGATTGCCAACAGGTTTGTACCCAAATCAGCTAGATTTACACTGATATCAGAAGTCGTTGTAGAAGGATCTGTGGGAAGGCTTTCTGTCGTGACTGCTACAGTTTCGGTGACTACAGGTGAGGAGATGGGGAGAGGGACAACGGATGGGGCATCAGATGTAACGGATAAGTTATTTGTCGGACTGAGTGAGAACTCATTCGTACTCACAAAATCCGTTGCTTTGTGTATCTGCGTTTGAGTGCCAATTTCTACAACTGAATGCAGCTGTGCTTCAGTTGCTGGTTTTTGATGAGTAGGAGGAACTGAACTGTCTTGTTTAATAGTTGTTGTATCTAAAGCAATGACACGTTCACGTTTTTTATTTGCGGCTGTTGTTTCGTCAAGGAACACCACAGGTTGAGTTCTTGGCACCTCAGCATTGACAACCTGTGCATACTCTTGCTGTATGAGTTGCAAAAAGTTTGTGGTGTATTCCACCTGAGTGTTGAGATATTGCTCGTGAACGCGTAGAGTTTCACCTTGTTGAGCGTGAAACTGCATCATACTACGCTCTAAGCTTTCCATAAGAACTGGCTTGATCTGTGCAGCTTCTTCAGAAGATTTGCTGTTGGCAAACAAAGAATTCTGCTGCTGCATCAGTTGGAAAAAGGTTTTGGCATATTCCATCTGATGGTTGAGGTAGTGTCCGTGAACTTGTAGACTCTCGCTTTGATTTTGCTGAAATTGTGTCAGGACGTATTCCAAGCTTGCTAAAACTTGTTGGTAATTCACGGGTTCATCTGGATTTGTTGGCATTTTCGGCTGTGGAATCGGTTGAGATGAAGCAGGAGGAGTGGGGGGAGTGGGGGGAGTAGGGGGAGTAGGGGAAGTTGGGGGAGTGGAGGGAGATGAGGAAGTAGAGGAAGATTCCAGGTTCTGAATTTTGAATTGTTCCGTTCCCTTATCCTCAATCTTCTCGCTGACGGGAAGTAGAGATTTATTTGTGTGTCCGTTACTTTCTGCAACCGTTAGTGTGGGAGTGGTGGTGATGGTGGTGAGTGTCGCTGAGAGTGACTTGGAGTCAATATGAGCATTATTTTCAGATGCGTTTGGAGGTAATTTGACTTTGTGTCCATCCTGCAAAGCTTGCTCAAATGCCATTTTTGTTTTTTCTGACACGTAGTTGATGCCATTTAAACGCACGTTCAACCCCTTGGTTTTCTCAGTTGCGGGTATAGGTTGTGGTAGTTGGTAGGGGTCGAGGTTTTTCAAAGACAAACCAGCTACGCGTAACTGGACAACGGCTTCGCGCACAGAGCGATCGCTATCTTTTTGGCTGCTGGGGTTCAAAGCGACGGTGAGGTGGGGGCGATCGCCTAAAATATCTTTCACCAAACCTGTGAGAATTTTCTTCGGACCGAATTCAACAAAGCAAGAACCACCACACGCATAAATATTTTCAATTTCCTGCTTAAACAGCACCGCATTAGACAGATGAGTTTCTAGAATTCTTTGAATATCTGTCGCTTCCTTGGGGTACTGCTTTCCTGTCACATTAGTGTAAACAGGTATTTTCGGATTTTGGAAACTGATACTCTTGATAGCTTGAGCAAAAGCTTTCTGAGCAAAAGCAATCAATGGTGTATGGAAAGCTGCTGACACAGGTAACAAAACGGCTGTACATCCTTGCTCTTGTAGAGTTTGCCGTACTTTGGCTATTTCCACCGCAGGTCCTGCTAACACCACTTGACGGGGAGAATTGAGATTCGCAATTGTCACCTGAGGGAAATGCTTGATAACTGCTTCCACCTTGCCTACTTCTTCTTTGACAGCCAACATAGCTCCCGCATCATAATCAGGATCTTGGGGAGCCGCCATTGCTTGGCCGCGAGCTTTTACCAACAAGCAGTAATCTTCTTCACTCAAAACACCCGCAGCCCACAAAGCTGTAAGTTCTCCAAAGCTGTGTCCTGCAACAAAATCTGCCTTAAATCCAGCTTGTTGCAGTATTTTATATAGCCCTGCACTCAACATCCCAATTGCTGGTTGAGCATATTCTGTACGCTGTAATGCAACAATTTGAGTATTTTTTTCCACTTCCTCAAATACAGGATGGGGAAAAACAATTTCCGACACTGGCTGTAAATTATCTTTGAGCAAAAGGCTATCCATGTAGCCGAAAAGACGCCGCAGGATGGGGAAATTCATCACCAATTCCCGACCCATATCCAAGTATTGAGAACCTTGTCCAGAGAATAAAGCAACGACTTTTCCACTCAACTCAAGACCATTCGAGCGGTAGTAAATTCCTTGGGGATGCTCCCATGAGGAATCTGACGCTCTGGTTTTGAGTAACTCAATACTGATTTGCAGCAATTTGCAAGCCTCAGCACAAGAAGCGGCAACAAATCCAACTCTGGCGGCGTTGAGAGGAATGTCTTTTGATTTAGACTCCTCCACAAGCTCCACATAATTTTTGTTACCCTCCTGAGATTGCAATTTACCCAAAGTCTCTTCACAGTTTGCTAATAACTGTGCAGGAGTTTGAGCAAACAGCAGCACTTCACTAGGAGTGTTGTGTATACGGTAGGCGCGTTCTTGTTCGGCTTCGTATTCTTCCAAGACAACGTGATAGTTTGTACCGCCAAAGCCAAAAGAACTGACACCCGCACGTCTTGGTGCTTCCCCTTCAGCACGAATCCAGGGTCTAGTTTCCGTATTTAAGTAAAATGCCGAATTTTGGATATTGAGTTTGGGGTTAGGTTCAGTAACGTTAATTGTCGGCGGTAGTATCTTGTGATGTAGCGCTAAAGCAGTTTTGATTAAGCTTGCAGCACCTGCAGCAGCTTTTGTGTGTCCGATTTGAGATTTCACACTACCAAGTGCAATGTACTGCTTGTGTGATTTTTCCCCAAAAAATTCTCTCAGTGACCCAAATTCGGTGGGGTCACCAGCCATTGTACCTGTACCGTGCGCCTCCATTAAAGTGATGGTTTCAGGTGAAAAACCTGCATCATCGTAAGCACGCTGTAAGGCTTTGACTTGTCCTTCTTGTCGGGGAGCATAAATGCTTTTATACCGTCCATCGCTGGAGGTGCCAATTCCTTTGATAACAGCGTAGATTTTATCGTTGTCTCGTACAGCGTCTTCTAAGCGCTTAAGGAGAACCATACCGATACCTTCACCTAGCATCATCCCATCAGACTTAGCGTCGAAGGGTTTGACATTATCGCTAGGAGAGACAGCAGGTGTTTTGCTGAAACACATATAAGCCATGATGGTGTTGTCAGTATCAACTCCACCAGTTAGCATCATGTCGCAGCGATGCTCAATGAGTTCGCTAATTGCCATTTTTAGAGCAGCTAATGAACTGGCACAAGCAGCATCAACAACGCAGTTTATTCCGCCTAAATTTAAACGGTTAGCAATTCTGCCAGCAACAACGTTACCTAACATCCCAGGGAAAGCATTCTCATCCCAGTTCACGTAAGCACTTTTAATTTTCTTGATAATTTTTTGTGTATCCTCATCGGATAAACCGCTACTTTTAAGCACCTTTTCCCAGACGGGATACTCCAACCTCGCGGCAAGTGGCAATCCCAATTGGTTTCCTGCGACACCTAAAATAACCCCAATCGTCTCGCGATTAAACTCGCGGGATGTATCATAGCCAGCATCTTCCATTGCTTCTTTTGCAATGACTAAACTTAAAAGTTGTGCCACATCCGTCACTTCTAAGATGCTGGGAGGAATCCCAAATTCCATTGGGTTAAAATCAACGTGTGGGATAAATCCACCTCTTTTACAATAGGTTTTTTCCTCTGGTGTTCTAGGATTGGGGTCATAGTATTCTTCTATGTTCCAGTGTGTCGATGGAACGTCAGTAATTCCGTCAATTTTATTAATAATATTTTGCCAGTACTCTCGTAAGTTTCGAGATTTTGCAAAAATAGAAGCCATACCAATGATGGCTATAGGATTATCTTGTAATTTTCTATTAATTTTGTTAACTGACAAGGATTTATCAGACATCATTTTTTTCTCCTCAATAGACTTATACACAGCCTTTTCAAAGTTATTGACCTGGGCTGACAATTCCGCCAAGGCAGTATCAATTGAATAAGCAGACATAGAACATAGACTCCGCCGTGAGTAGTGTGTTTTGTGTAGCTGCAGTAATTTCTGTGGCGAGTCAAAAAAGGACTATTTCCTATTTTCAGCAGCTATTCTATCTGCAAAAAGTAAAAGATTCAGTTCCAATCAACACCACATAAGAGATACAAAGTGTGGAGATTTTGGCAGTATCACAGCAATTTTTACTAAACATGCTATACAATGCCTGACTCCTGATGTTGTGGTAGTAGATCGATGACATTATTGAAACTTGTAAAATAGTCCTGTAGTGCGTTCGCTGCAGAACCTGTAAATTCCATCCATTCAGAAGGCGAGTGATTCTGAGGATTTTGAGAAATTGTTTCCGACTGAGACAATGTAAACTTGGGAGTAGCTATGAGGACAGAAACGCTTTTTTCTCCAGAGCTAGTTTGATGATTGAGTTTTACTGCGGCAACGTAGCTGGTGTTAATAACAACGTTCTCTATCTTGATAAATCCCATGGTCAGTTTCAACGTTCAAGATAATATATTCTATGGAGTCTGACAAACCAAATTTGACAAATCCGTTACCGAAAAAACACCCCTTTCAATCCGAATAAATGGGAAACATAAATCAAAAAGTACTCAGAACTGGCGCAGCCCGTTCTGCATTATGAGTTCTGGATTCTTCTTCAACAAATAATTGAATGAACACCAGGTGACAGCAGGCAGAGTGTTTTTGATTTGTTACTTTTCATTAACTCAATCATGTGCCTTATTACCTGGAAGCATGATAATTAATAAAAAGACTAGCATAAACTAAAAAAAATGAATAGTTCGTTTTTAGCAATTTGAAAATAAAAAATAGATTTTTTGCATACAGAAAGTTTTCCAAAAATTAAACAGTATAGGTGTTTACTATTGTTTAGTTTTTCTTAAGTTATTTATTAAGGTTTTCAGATAAAATTTGTTCTCATGAAACAAGTACTGTATTTTTTGTACATTCACGGGCGATTTAATAAATGCATACACTAACAGAATAGTTTGATAAGAACATGACAGTTATTGTAATTCTTAGCCGCCATTTCTATTAAGAGTCAAGGAAATCAACACCAGACTATTAAATCTTAGTGTTTGGAAGAGAAAGTTAATCTATGTAGTCCTCATAAGCATTTGCCCATCTGCAAGAATGAAAAGATTTTTTCCTTACTCGCTGACTTCCTCCTTCCTATTTTCAAGATAGGTTGGTTTGAAGTGAACCAAACCAACCCAACTTTATAGTTCAGATGATTCGGTTTTTGAAGCTGACTTACCAGTCCACTCTTGCCACCGCATGATTCCGCGACTGATCAATTCTGGATTCTCACCTCCAATAAAACAGGTACGTCCCATCCTCTCACAAGCAATCAGAATTTCACCGTGTCCCATAAATGGGGCTATGACAAAATTATTTGGATTTGTATACATATTTAGTAAGTAAGCGACTATTCCCTCCACTCCTTCTACATGAATTGGTATCTGTGGCTTGGATATTGATTGGCGTGAAAAAATACCTACATACAAATTACCAAGGACTAATTCGTACTGAAATGGCATAGATGTGCAACAGCAAAAGTTATAAATGTTGCCCTCGGAACGTAGCACAGCGACAATTCTAGCTTCATCTATTAAGTAATCATGATTCCAACTTGGGGAAAGGGTTGCAATCGCTAAAGCCGCATTACCAGGAAGCAGGTTTGTGAATTGTTTACTAGCAGTATCTCCACAATAAACGAGATGCTGTTGGTTGAGCATCCATTCGTCACCAACATTAACCCAAGGCTTGCCTTGGGTTAATGTTGGTTTTCCTGCTTGATGCTCCTCAACCAAAGATTTCGCTTTCTTTGCAGCCAACTTAGCTTCTCTGTTTGCCATAGCAATTTTAAAGGCTTGCAACTGTAACTCTTGTTGCCGAAGTCGCCATTGTGCCGCTATTTTAGCTTGCTGTTGGGCAAGTTGTTTGTCTGTTTTGGCCTGAGCTAACTCCAGAGCATGTTCTGCCTGTTCTGCTAAGGCACGTTCTTTACTCCCCGTTCTAGCTATCCTGAGCAGTTCAGTTTTTATATCGGCGATGGGCGTACCTTCTATTTTCTGTTTGACTTGTTGGTGAATATCTTTGGCTATCTGCTTATCGTGTTGCAAGCTACGCTCGCTATATCCAATTTCTTTGGCAAACTCTAAATTTGTTTTGGGAGGTGGTGAAATGATTTCACCACCTTTGAGGGTATGCTGATTATCCCCTGCTTTGGCCATGAGTCCGAGTCTGTCCAAAATTTTCTGGCGTTCCAAGAGCATTTCTGCTCGCTCTAGAGGTTTTAACTCATTGCGGATAAAGTTCTCGTCAATTTCCGCCAAACGCGCTTGATCAGCATCTTCGTAATCAACAACATTACACTCGATTTTTTCTAAACCAAGTAGCCGACAAGCTGTCAGACGGTGTAGCCCAGCAATCAAGTTCAGCTTTCGGTCTACTGTGATCGGGTTCAATAGACCATTAGCCTGAATTGATTCTTTCAACTCCTCAACGTTATCACCGTTGAGGGGACGGCGGTTATGACCTATTTTAATTTGGTGTATGGCTACTGACTTTATAGGCATAATTGCTGCTCTTTAGTGTTGTCAGCGAAAACACTAACAATAAGATATCGCTAGTTTATTTAATCAGTACTATCAAAAACAGAAATTTCATAATAACTTTGATTAAAATGTTTTATGTCTGTCCATTCTGCTGATAGTCATAGAAAGAAGAAAGTATAAATTTGATGGTGAATCGTAAATTTCACGGATTGCTCCAAAACACGGAAGAAAGCTATTGAACCAATTAATATTTTGGATTTCTGTTTGATTTTGGAGAATGACATCTGTATACTTATTCTCACTTCATTCTTAAACCTTTGTCCTTTATCATGATTGATTGCTCTCAGTACTGACTCGCTTAAAATTACGGAAGTTAATTGCCATCATAAAGTTCCCTGTTTTAGTATTTGAGTTATCTGCTTGGGCGTGAAAGGCAGAAGCTACAGCAACTTTCAGGTATATAGACTACGTTTTCAATAGAGAGGGAGTGAGAGAGTGAGAGAAGGAGAGATGTAGTGAAATCAATTGGAAAACGTTGTAGTGTTTTTCTTTTTTTGTAGTTTTGGCAACAACATTTTTTCTACATTCTGTTCTTTGAAACTTGAATAGAGTAAAAAAAATAAGATAAAACATATGCATTTGTGGTTGACAAGATAAAAGTTTTTTGCGAGTATGGAAGACAGGGTTTTGCAAATTAGATCTAACGTCGCTTCGTTTTACTTGAGACTGAGGTCTCTCAAATAGCATCTCTAGGTCTTTAAAGTCATTGATCCGATATTTCTATATTTTGATTGGATAAAATCGTGGATTTTGGTGTAACAATACAATCCATTTCACTATCGACATAGTTATTCTAGGTAGTTTTGTTCTAAGGAATTACGTAGAAGAGTTTCTAAAACTTCTTAAGACTTTTCCAGTCAAAAATATAAGAGCTACACAGGAAAAGTTCTCTTAAAAAATTTTCATATCCATTCACGGCAATCAACAGATATAGCTATTTAGACTAAGCTTCAACATGACACAATTGAGATGAAAGATGGCAACAGAAAAAGGAAGTCAGTTATACACGAAACCGACCTATCGGTGGCCAATTTTATTGGCAGCTCTTGTTGCTTCAGCAACCGGACTTGTATTATTTCATAACTTAGCAAGAAGATCCAACCTTCACACTCAGGCAGTAAAAGCGCCAAAGACAGCCCCAACGAGGATTGTCAGAGTTGCTGTGACTGCGTTGGGACGTTTGCAGCCTCAAGGTGAAGTTACTAGATTGTTTGCTCCTAGCTCACTCTCTGGTGTCCGAGTTGAAAAAATGTTGGTCAAAGAAGGAGATGAGGTTCGCAGTGGACAAGTTTTGGCTTTATTAGAAAACTATGCTCGGAGTAAAGCAGCTCTACAACAAGCTTCAGACAAAGTTCAAATTGCTCAAGCTCAACTGGCGCAAGTCAAAGCTGGAGCTAAAACAGGAGAGGTAGACGCTCAAAAAGCGGCGATCGCTCGTTTGGAATCACAATTAAAAGGAGATACGGCGACTAAGCGAGCGACAATTGCTCGTTTGCAGGCTGAATTAGAAAATGCTCAAACCGAAAACAATCGATATCAGCAACTCTACAACCAAGGTGCCATTTCTGCTTCCACAGCAGACAGCAAGCGTTTGCAACAACGGACAGTGCAACAGCAACTGACAGAAGCTCAAGCAGATCTTAATAGCACTGTCAACACAATCAACGACCAGTTCAGGGAGGCAAAAGCCAAACTGGGGAGTATCAAAGAAGTACGTGTTGTCGATGTTAAATTGGCAGATGTTCAAGTCCAAAGCGCTATCACTGCCGTCCAACAAGCAAAAGCAGACTACGATTTAACATATCTCAAATCTCCCATAGATGGAAGAATTTTGAAAATTCACGCCAAAACAGGAGAAGTGAACAGTAATGAAGGGATTATTGAGATAGGCAAAACATCTCAAATGTATGTGGTGGCAGAAGTTTATCAAACTGATATTAGCAAAGTCCGTATCGGTCAAAAAGCGACCATCACCAGCACTGCGTTCTCCAAAAAAATAAAAGGAACCGTAAGTGAAATTGGTTTGCAAGTTGACAGACAAAATATCCTCAGTGTCAATCCAGCAGCAGATACAGACCGCAGAATCATTCAGGTGAAAATCCGTATTGATGATCCAGCAGATAGTCAAAGAGTCGCAGGTTTAACCAATTTACAAGTGGATGTCGCCATTCACATTCAGTCAACAGTGAACAATCATCAGTGAACAGTGATAAGCTGTTGGATTTTTAACTTGCATATTGATCGTCTTGAGTGTTGACCGTTAACTGTTGAGTGTCAACTTAGGACAGTCAACAAACCTAACTATTAATTATGCAATTTAAATGTGTTTTAGCTTAGCTGATAACTGGAACTGATTTTTGGTAACTGATAACCCTTCGGGTTCGCAGTCGCCTACGGAGGGAGACCCTCCTGCAGCGCTGGCTCACTGATAACTGAGAAGTGTATTAAAGGCTGGAATAATGGCTGTTAAAATTCCTTTGGCATGGCTGCAACTCGTCCGAAACAAAGTTCGTTCTCTTGTGGCTGTTGCTGGTATTGGTTTTATTGTAATTTTGATGTTTATCCAACTTGGTTTCCAAGATGCTCTTTATACCAGCGCTACTCAAGTGCATCGACATCTCCAGGGTGATTTATTTTTAATCAGTTCTCAATACAAAGCATTAACAGCAAATCAAAGCTTTTTTCGGACTCGCTTGTATCAAGCTTTGGGGTTTAATGGTGTCGAGTCTGTCAGTTCTATGTATATAGGATTTGCCAAATTTAAAAATCCTGTCAACGGTCAAAAATACTCAATATATGTTATTGGGTTTGAGCCAGGAAAGCCTGTTATGAATCTGCCAGAAATTGAGGCAAACTTAGATAAAATTCAAATTCCTGATGTTGTGCTTTTTGATCGTAATTCTCGACCAGAATTTGGAAATATTCCTGAAAGATTTGAAAAAGAAAAGACAGAACAATTTATTGAGATTTTTCCTTTTAACTCATTATCTGGTTATAGAGTGAGAGTGGGTGGCTTGTTCAGCTTAGGTTCCTCCTTTGGGGTAGATGGAAATTTAATTGTCAGCGACTCTACCTTCTTGAGAATATTTCAAAATAGCCGTCCATCAGAAATGATAGATATAGGTGCAATAACCCTTAAGCCTGGTGTTAATCCACAAAATGTTCAACGAGAGTTACAAGCTAACTTACCTAATGATATCTTGGTTTTTACTCGTCAACAATTTATTGACTTTGAAAAAGAATATTGGGCTAACAGAACACCAATTGGTTTTATCCTGAATCTCATGTTATCAATGGCTTCTGTCGTTGGGATCGTCATTGTTTATCAAATTCTTTACAGTAATATTTCCAATCATTTAGTTGCTTATGCTACTTTAAAAGCCATAGGTTACGCGAACAATTATCTATTTCATGTTGTCTTTCAGCAGGCTATCATCTTGGCGGTTTTGGGTTACATACCTGGATTTTTCTTTTCTTTAGGTATATATAATTTTGCGATGCAAGCCACTAAATTACCAATAATGATGTCTGTAAACAATGGAATCATCGTTTTCATGTCAACAATATTAATGTGTATGATTTCTGGAGCACTAGCTATTAACCAGCTTCGCTCTACAGATCCAGCAGATATTTTCTAGCATTAGTCATTAGTTATTTTTCAATATACAGCGCTTTTGAGGTACGTGAGGTACACCAATTTCAGGGATAGTTTTTAAACTTTGAATTTGAATCGGTTGCTGTACCTCATAAACATCGAATCTGCTGTAAATGAACGCCACTTGCACTCCATGAGGGGAAACCCTCCAACAGAACGTAACGCGGTGGCTGCTAATGACGAAGAACAACTCCTTAAAAAGGACTCCAGTTTTTCATTACAATCCTCTATCCTTTATCCTCTATGAACCTCAACAACAAAACTCTCCTCATCACTGGAATTGGCGGATTTATTGGCTTGCGTGCTACAGAAGTAGCTATGGCGCAAGGGATAAAGGTTTGTGGATTACAAGATTCTTCAGATAAGAATAAAAAAGCACAAAACTTGGGTGCTAAGGTGATTTATGGCAGTGTCACTGATCCAACTGCTGCTGAAAAGGCATGTCTTGGAGTAGACATAGTTTTACACACAGATGAACTAGCTAAAGAAGGTGGTTCACTCGACCAATTTCGCCAGAGAAATGTTGAGGGAACAGTTAACATAGCTCAAGCGGCTAAAAATGCTGGTGTGAAAACTTTTGTTCATCTCTCAAGTGTTCTAGTCTACGGTTTTAACTATCCTGATCGCATCACAGAAGATGGACCATTACGTGGTGAAGATAATCCCTACTGTCAAACAAAAATAGAAGCTGAAAAAGCACTTTTAGAACTGAACGAGCCTGGCAATTTTGGCATCATGATTATTAGACCAGGAGATGTTTACGGACCTGGAAGTATTCCCTGGACAATTCGACCACTTATGATGATGAAGCAAAAATTATTTGCATATGCTAATGATGGGCGAGGAGTCATTAATCATGTCTACGTTGATAACCTGATTGATGCCATCTTTCTTGCTATCGAAAAAGAAGCATATGGGGAAATCTTCAATGTCACTGATGGACAAGAAACAACTTGGAAAGAATATTTTACACACTTAGCAGAGGTAGCAGGTTTAGCCGCACCCTTTTCTTTACCAAAAGATGAACTGAAATTATTTCTCAAATTGCGCTATCAAGGACAAAAACTTTTCCGCAAAGAAGCCGATCTTCTACCAGAAGTTGTAGATTTTATGACTCGCCCTTACGCGTATTCAATTGCGAAAGCACAAAACAGGTTAAATTATCAACCAACAATTGATTTAAAAGAGGGTATGCGGCTGACACAGGAATGGCTTAAAAAAACAGATCTTCAAAAATTTGTCCAATAAAGTTGTCGCGCGATACTTTACTTTTTACTCCAGACTCCAAACAACAAGAAGTTTCTCTATAAACTTCTTGTTAAGCAACAACTCTCATCTCTCACGGAATCTCTGCATCCTTTTTTTATGACCAACAACCAGCCAAGATTGAGCATTGGACTGCCTGTATACAATGGCGAGAAATTTTTAAAAGAAGCCATAGATTCACTTTTGGCTCAAACATTTGAAGATTTTGAGCTAATTATCTCAGATAATGCATCAACAGATAAGACTGAGGAAATTTGTAGAGCATACGCTATTAAAGATAAACGCATTCGTTACTACCGTAACGAAAAGAATATCGGCGGTGCCTGTAACTTCAACCGTGTATTTGAATTGTCTTCAGGTGAGTACTTCAAATGGGCTGCCCATGATGATCTGCATGCTCCAGATTTTTTGATGAAGTGCATTGAGGTACTTGACCAAGATCCTACCCTTATCTTGTGTCATTCCAAAACCTATTTCATTGACGAACACGGGAAATTTCTACAAAACTACGATATCCAACTCCAAACTGATTCACCAATACCACACGAGCGTTTTCATCAGCTTCTGGCTAAGCACCTCTGCTATCAAACTTACGGCGTGATACGCGCAAGCGCCCTCAGAAAGACACCACCTATAGGTAGTCACGGTGCTGCAGACGCCATTTTTTTGTTAAGACTTGGTCTGCTTGGACGGTTTTATGAAATTCCTGAATACCTATTCTTTGCTAGAAGCCATTCACAACAATCATTGAGTCTGTTCTTTCCACATCACTTGTCGTTTACTAACAATAATCCACAATACTCATTGAGTATGCTCCCTGATTTCTATGCGTATACAGTGTGGTTTGATTCTTCAAAAAAGGGGAAAATTCTGCTTCCACATTGGAGAATATTTTGGGAGTATTTGCTCTCGGTATGGTATGTTCCACTTAATTACTACGAGCGAATCTGTTGCTATATAAGTTTGCTGAAACAGCTAAAAGGGACAGAATATCTTTTGATAAAAGACCTGCTTATAGCTGCTCAAATGTTCTCGAAACGTTTGCAAATAAAATCAATACAAGAACAGGCAAGCTTTTTTGGTAATTAACTCTATTCCATTCTAATATCAAGTCTGTAACTGGCGATCGCCTACAGGCTTGATATTACAGACTCAAGACTTACGCCAAAATAACGTAGTTGCGTGATTGCGACGTCAGGAAGCAATCTCACAGTCTTCTTCTTTCGTAACTCGTGCGTAAGTCCCAAGACTAAAGCTATTTACTGTGCCACTCAAGTAGAAAAAGTGTTCTTGAGCTTTTTCTACATCTTAAAACAAAGGTAAAAGAACTTGTTGAGAACTGCATAGCTCATGCTTAAAATATCTCAAATCAACACTTTTTTTCTCGCTATCGTAGCAAGCATCAGTTTAATTAGAACAGTGAATGCAGAATCCACTGCAACACTCACTGTTGTAGTAAATGGGCTACATCACAAAAATGGTCAAGTTTGCCTAAGAGTATACTCCGGTGAAAAAGGATTTCCTGATAGTAATACCAGTGAAGTACAAAGTGGTTGCACTCAGATAACAGGAAGTTCTGTGAAGAAGCAGTTCTCAGGCTTGAAGCCAGGAACTTATGCTGTCGCCGTTGTTGATGACCAAAATGGAGACCACAAACTAAACAAAGACTTTTTCGGTATTCCAAAAGAAGGTTTTGGTATTTCCCAAAATCCTACTATATCAATATCAACGGGGACACCAAAGTTTCGCGATGCGAGTTTTCTGCTGAAAAAAAATACAACTATCAATATAGTCATGAAATATTCGCTCGATCCATAAAACGTCAAATTCCACTGAACAGTTATCAGTGATTTGAAGCTAATGCTGTTAACTGTTTACTGATAACTGTTCACTGAATAAAAAACTATACCAATTATGAAAGAGTTAGCGATTTTCCTGTCAAAGTCTTTACTGGGCTGGTTGGCTATTCAGGTATGTTTTACGGTTGTTTTTTTGTTGTACCTGCGCTTATCCCAGAAAAACTCATTACCAGACGAGCAGTTGCCCAAAACTGCGGTTATTCTCTGTTTACGCGGAGCTGATCCGTTTCTGACTCATTGCTTGCGATCGCTACTCAACCAAAACTACCCACAATATGATTTAAAGCTGATCGTTGATAGTCAAGAAGATCCCGCTTGGAAAATTGCTACTGATACCATCCGTGAGCAAAAAGCGACCAACGTCCAAATCAGCCCCTTGAGGATAGCGCGCCAAAATTGTAGTCTCAAATGCAGTTCCCTAGTGCAAGCTGTCTCGGAGTTGGACAATTCCTACAAAGTCGTTGCCCTAGTAGATGCTGATACAGTCGTCCATCCCAATTGGTTGCGTGAATTAGTCAGCCCTCTCGCCCATCCCAAAGTCGGGGCGACAACGGGTAATCGTTGGTACCTGCCGACAGGTAGATATTGGGGGTCTTTGGTGCGGTACGCAGGCAATGTATCTACAGTGGTGCAAATGTACTTGTTCCGAATTCCTTGGGGTGGGACTTTGGCTGTGAAAACAGAACTACTTCACCAAACAGAACTGCTAGATAAGTGGGGGCAAGCCTTCAACGAAGATACCATGATCCGCAAGGTCTTGGAAAAACATGGGATGCAAGTCAAGTTTGTGCCTTCTCTAATAATGCTCAATCGGGAAGAGTGCGAATTACCTAGCTTAAGATACTCGCTAATGCGCCAACTACTGTCTGCTCGGCTTTATCACCCTTTATGGTTGGCTGTAGTTAGTGATGTTGTTTCCAGTATACTGATGCCTACTCTCGTCATAGTGTTGTTTCTGGTGGCGTTGTTGAGCGGAGAATGGAATATTGCAGGTTTGTCGTTTGGCTGCTTTAGCATTTATACGGTGGGATTACTCCTAATGATGTTGGCATTGGAGCAAGGGGTACAGCAAGTGATTCGCAAACATGGTGAGCCGATGACAAAATTGTCAGCTCTAACAATAGTGAAAATGCTAATAGCGATTCCCTTGACACAGTGGGTTTATGGGTTAGCAATGGTATCATCCCTAGGGATGCGAAAAGTCAACTGGCGTGGCGTGACTTATCGAATCAAAAGTCCTTGGAACATCCGCCTAGTTGAATATCGCCCTTATCAGGTTTCAAATCGAGCTGATAATAGTAAGGTGTCTATATGACATCAGCTCATATTTCTTACAACTTGTTTCTATACCATCTCTAACAATCCCTCTTGTCGTGAAATCACTGGTGTATAACCCAGTTCCCGTCGTGCTTTGCTATCATCTACTGTGACTTGGGATCCGATCATAGACAACGCTGTTCGGGTGATTGAAGGTGAACCTTTAAGCTTTAACAACTCCCAAGCCCTCTCTAAACTCCATGCTAATGTCCAGGCTAACCAACGTGGTATGCTGAGTCTACCTGGTTCAACTCCTTGAGTACGTGCTAACTCTGTAATAAAGCTTCGGAATTCCACAGGCGAACCATCAGTAATGAAGTAAATTTCACCCCCCTTTCCTCGTTCTGCGACACAAATCAGCCCTTCACACAAGTTTTTTACGTGACAGGTAGAAGTCAGATAGCGACCTCCAGAAATCCAGGCAAACTCTCCATTGCGGATAGCTTTAACAAAGCGTGGTAACAATGTGGTGTCTCCTTTTCCCCACACAAAACGCGGACGAACCACTACTGTTGTGAGTTCAGGTGAGTTTGCTTCAATGACCTTTGTTTCTGCGATCGCTTTAGTCAGTGGATAAGGACCTAATGGTTTTACAGGACGAAGTCGAGTTTCATCAGCATTAATGATTGCTTTTCCTCCTATCAATACAGCTTCGCTACTCACATAAACAAGGCGTGATACACCTGTTTCCCTTGCTGCAGCAATGACTTGTTGTGTTCCATCTATATTCACTTTCTGGAACTCTTCTAAAACTCCCCAGTCATCTACCTTTGCAGCTGCATGAAAGACAACTGTACATCCTTCCATCCCAGACTTCAGTACCTCGAAGTCATTAATATCTCCAAAGATTGGAACAGCACCACAGGACTTGAGTATGTCAATTTCAGTCTCCCATTTTACCAGCGCCTGTACTTCAACTCCCTGTTGTACAAGAGTGGTTATTAGGTTGCGACCAACAAACCCCGATCCACCAGTCACAAACACACGCATCCGTTTGTCTCCTTAGTTTTACTACGTTTACTGTTCAAGCCTTTTTCAAAAAAACCATACAACTTGAACACAAGGAAAAAAAGCGTACTTTATAAGATGTACAAAATACGCAGAACATGTCTAAATTTCCCAGATTTTTCACTTAGCTTTTGATGAGTTTGTAATGGTATTTAAAGTGCTAGTTCACTTTTCAACATTGGGTAGGTAAGTGAAGCACCATAGTAGCTTCCTTTATCTTCTTTTAGAAGCTCTTCGGTGCTTAGAAATTTCTTCACCAGCCTACATTAACGCCCGTTGCAGTGAGTATGTGGAGTCGTCACTTTTTGCTTTATCTATCCTCTTAACACTTCGAGTACGAAATTTTACCAAACATTCCAAAACATATATACTTGCTAAAAATAAGGAGCAATAAACAACCGTATTCTAATTGATATGAGCCAGATTCACTCTAACATACAATTTCTTAATTTTTAGGAGATTTTATATATGATTTTAGTATGATTATCACTGAAAAAATACTACATCGACAACAAGCAATTTCTTTTTTTCTGTAACAGATGAACATTACCTAACTTTTGAGACAAACTCTAATTTGATAATTTTGTTGCAGATTCATCAGTTATCATTTGCAATAAAATATAAAATAGCAATCAATCAGCAAAAATTGAATTGACTCACAAGCAGTAAAATAGATAACCAAGGAAAATTGGTATTCCTGAAAAGGACTGGAAAGAAGATATCCAGAGTCACTGATGAGACTTTAACTTTCAAACAATATAAATAGCAGCCATCATGAACTGCAAACCACCGGATACATGAAAATTTATCTTCTTTTTTCTGTGTTCTGAGTTGGTGAGTTCTGAATTGATGAGTTCTATTTTCAAGTCAGGGTTAGTAAGAATAGAAAAATTTTTCTGCTTACTAAGAATCTCTCGCAATGCGTAAATCCTAAAGTGGTCTGGGCTATTGCTGAGAAGTGTACTTCTGTTGGACACCAGTTTTTAGCTTTCAAAAAAGACAAAAATACATAGAGATTATGAACAAGCAACCTCTTCGCATTGCGGTTTTTACAAGCTTGTATGCTCCTTTTTTATCAGGAGTTTCTGTAGCAGTACACCAGCGGGTTCGTTGGTTGTTACAGCAAGGACATGAAGTCTTTCTTATTCACCCTCAAATCAACGACCAGTATCCCAAATCTGTGAGCAATCGTCCCATGCCAGGGATAGAAGAGTTAAAGGCTTTCCCTAATTTTTCTGACTACGCATTTCCCACACAGCCGTTGATATTTTACAAGTCTCTTCCGCAACCATTACACTATCGGCATTGGAGTGATACTAAGTTATTAGAAAAGTTCCAGCCTGATATTATAGTCGTTGAAGAAGCGGCACAAATCAGAGGATTTTACTCACTTTATTTACAAGGTTACGGTCGTGCGATTGGGAGTGAATACGCAAAGCGAACAGGTACCCCGATAATATCTCTCTTTCATACAGATATTGTTGCCTATATCGAATATTACTTAGGAAATCAGTTTTTCAGCCTGATTCGTCCGATCATTCCCTTTTTGATTAAGCAGTTCAGTGAGATTTATGATGTCAGTCTCTTTCCTTCGCGAGAACAGCTTGCTAAGTACGAACAGATGAAATGCCAACGTAGTGAATATCTCTCTTTCCAAGGAGTTGATTGTCAAAAATTTAATCCGGCAAACATCTGTTATAACCCTATTCCTAACGATGATCGACCAACTCTTCTTTTTGTTGGACGCATTACCGCAGAAAAGAATGTTACCCAACTTCTAGACGCATATCCACTGATCGCGGCCAAAATTCCTGATGTGCATTTGGTCATTATTGGAAGTGGTCCTTACGATGCCGAAGTCCGCAAGCGTGCTGAAGAGTTTAAATCAGGTGTGACTGTATGGGGTGAGTCCCACGGAACAGAACTTTTAGGCTGGTATGCTCGTGCAGATGTTTTTGTCAATCCCTCACTAACTGAAAACTTCTGCACATCAAATAACGAAGCGCTAGCTTCTGGAACGCCTGTTGTCGCTGCTATTGCACCCTCAACCTCAGAGCAAATCAAACCCGGTTTTAACGGCTTGTTAGCCCAACCAAATAACTCAACTGATTTTGCTGACAAGGTGATTTCAATTCTTGAAAATCCTGACCTCAAGAAAGAAATGTCTCAACACGCTCGCTTCTCTATACTTGAATTTGATTGGTCAGTCTGTATGGAGAAGTTTGAGAATAAACTTTATGAGCTTGTTGGAGTACATAAACACTCAGAGGCAAAAGTTGTGTAAGCAATAAGAGCAAACAGAGATTAACTCATCTCCCGGCTATGAAATTTTCACTCCGTTTAATTTCATAAAAAGCCGGGAGATTTCGAGTCATTAGTCATTAGTCATTAGTCTTTAGTCATTAGTAGCTGAGGAGCGAAAAATAGTCATTAATTATACTAATGACTAGTGACCAGTGACTAATGACCAAGACGGGGCAAGGAGACAATTCCTCCCCGTTTTAGAAAAAGCGGGGATTCCTTGCCTCGTCTTCTTGAGGAGATGGGGTGAGTGAAGGAATGAGGGAGTGGGGGAGTGTGGGACAAAAGTTATTGAGCATTAACTTTTCTCTCCCTCTTTTCTTCTTTCTCTCTCTCTCCCTCTTTCCCTCTCTCCCTCTTTCCCTCCCTCCTTCTCTACCGCGAAGTTTGCCCAGATATTTTTTGAATTTGCTGGGTGAAGTATGTTTGATCAGAGTTTAATTGTTGTGCGATCGCAAGACCTTTTTGAAAAGCTGTTAATGCTTGTGGATAGTCTTTGCGTTGCAAATGAATTTGCCCAATTTGATCATAAGCACTCATTAAACCGTAAAAGTTGACGGCTTGCTCCTGTGCCTGTACAAGAATTTGGCTGGCTTGCAAAGCCTCTTCTACTTGTCCTTGAGAACGATACAGTGGAATTAACTTTTGCAAAACTTCACTAGCACGAATATATTGCTGTGATTGCCAAGCTATGGTGTATGCTTCTTTGTAATTCTTGAAAGCTTCTTGTAGGAAGCTGGGGTTTTCTCGTGCCAAAGATTCGTAGTCTGAGCCAATAGATTGCTTTAATGTTGCTAACTCCACAGGGTTGTTTTGGCGTTGGTAGATTTCTGCTAGCTTATTACGTATCTTTATTGATTGCTCTGGTTGTTTTAATTGCTTGTAAATGTAAGCAAGTTGTTGTAAATATGATATTTCGTTGGCAGAATCGTTTTTAGAGTCACCAAAAGTGAGCAATTTCTCATAAGTCGCTGCTGCTGATACGTAATCAAACCAACTTAAATGTAATTCTCCAATCGTCTTTAGGGTGTCTACTTCTGCTGCAGTATCTCCTTGCTGTCGTACGGCTGTCAAAACTTGGTCATAAACTTGCAGCGCCTCTTTAGGCGATCGCACTTGTTGGTAAGCTTGACCTATGGCTCGCAACAGTTGTAGATCTATCGTGTTTTCTATTGTGTTTTGGGCGATCGTGTTTTGGGATTTTGTTTTTTGGGGTTGCGCCTGTTTTTGAATAGCTTGCAATCGCTGTGTGATGTACTGCACTTCTTGGCGATTGTTTTCTCTCCAAGCAATTTCACCCACTCGCGACAGTGCTTGCACCTCAGCTAATGAACCCAAAAAGCGACGCAAGCGCAACTCTCGATTCCAGATATCGAATGCTGTTATCTTGTCTGCTGCTTGTAGTGCCGCTGTAGCTTGCTGATTGAGCTTATCTAGCGCCGCCTGCAAATTTTGACTTTCTTCCAAGGTCAGCGGCTGCTTATCTTTTGGTGAACGTGGTAGTAGTGGGTCAGGTGTGGTAATCTCTAGCGGATTCGGGGGAAATTTATCTGGCTGTTGAGGCTTTGTGCTCGCTGCTAATGTTAGCGAATTGCAAAACAGACAGAATGTAGCAGTCGCAGTAATGGTAACACTTAAGCGTCGTAGCATAGACATTTTACCTTTTCGTCGGATCACAAAGGGACAAGGCGTTAACAATTCAAAATTCGCTCATTCAAAATTCAAAACTCAAAATTCAAAACCACCGTTCGCGCAGCGTGCCCGTAAGCGCAAAGCGCACACTTCGTGAACGCGCAGCGTGTCCGTAAGGACTTAGGGCATAGTTCTGATCCCCAGAAGCCAGCGATCAGACTTCTCTCAAAATTTGCAATCTTCCTCTACCTGACGAGAGTCAGCAAAAAAATTCTCCTGAGAAAACAGTCAACTACAAGCTATACAATACTTTCTAATACAATTTATATTTATCCAGCTACACACTGGTAGCTTTAAATACCAAGTAGCTTGGTTGACCCAATTCAAAATCTGGAATTCAAGATTGGTATAATGACTCATTCTACTGATATTGCCACGTTAGCCCGTTGGATGGCAGCAGATTTTAGCAATCAAGAACAAGCTATAGAAAACCCACCTTTTTATGCCCACATCCGTGTTTGTATGCGTCCTGTGTTTTTGGGGTTATCATCAGGCGTGAGTTTGTTTCTTGAACAAGCTTATGACTACATGATCAATGACCCCTATCGTTTGCGGGTGTTGAACTTGATAAACGCAGAAAACCATATTATTTTGGAAAACTATACTGTCAAAGAAGAACAACGGTTCTACGGTGCATCCCGTAACCTTGAGCGCTTGAAAACTCTCAGCGCCGACGATGTGGAAATAATGCCAGGCTGCAACATGATTGTAGAGTGGACGGGTCACAGCTTCAAAGGCAAGGTAGAGCCGGGAAAAGGTTGTATCGTGTTTCGCAATAATAAAAAGACTTATCTTGACAATGAATTTGAAGTCAATGAACAAAAATTGATTAGCCTTGACCGAGGACGCGATATAGAAACCGATGAGCATGCTTGGGGGTCGATCGCTGGACCATTTTACTTTTTCCGTCGGGCTAATTTTGCAGATGAGGTGAAACTCACTCAAGAGTCGCAGAGTTCTAACTCTTGAGTGAGTGCAAAAGCACCTTTGAATAAAGGTTAGTGTTGAGTTTTGAGTTTGGAACAACATCCAATCACTTGGAACTTAGCACTTGGACATTCCTGTGATATCCTAGTTGCTGCCAAATTCACGCTGACTCTAACTTTCACACCAAAGGTTGTAATTGGTCATGAGTTAAACTATAATGGATTAGCACTTCAAGATATAGCTATTCAAAAGCTCATATAAAAAGCAGTGCAATTTGTCAAGTGCAAATAAGCGCACAAGCGGCGACATAGCCAAGTGGTAAGGCAGAGGTCTGCAAAACCTTTATCCCCCGGTTCAAATCCGGGTGTCGCCTTTAATAAAAGTTTAAACTTCAGGGCTTTCAAGCCCTTTTTTAGTCGAAGTTTTTGGGTAAGTCTCAGTAGTTTTTGAAACTTATTGATGGTATTGAGTTGATGGTATTGAGGATAAATATTTATGAGTGATACATTTACTCACGGTTATGCTTTGTTAATTGGTGTTGGTGAGTCTGCTTATAGTCCGTTATCTTTGCCAGTAACCGTCAAAGATACTCAGACCATTTATGCTGCTTTAATTGATCCTGAACTGTGTGCGTATCCCGATGATAAAGAGCATATCCGAGTGCTGAATAATCAGCAAACAACACAGCAAGGCATCTTGGATGGTTTGAATTGGCTAAAGGAAAAAGCAAACACAGATCCAAGTGCGACTGTATTTATTTATTACTCCGGACATGGCTGGTTGGAAGAGGCTAATAAGAGCTACTATCTCCTGCAACATGACATTGATCCCTTTGACTTAGCGGGATCGGCACTAGCAGCTGAAACTTTTACTAATGCATTGCGACAAATTCAAGCTGAGCGTTTGCTGGTTATTATTGATAGCTGTCATGCAGCAGGTATGGCAACCTCTAAAGAAGGTAAAATCACCCCTACTCTAAACCTTCCAAAAGGTTTTGTAGAAATTGCTCCTTCCAAAGGCTTAATTGATGAATTGAAACAAGGTAAAGGCAGAGTTGTTTTTACATCATCAGAGGGAGAGCAATACTCTTGGATCAAAGATGACTCAAACAGTATTTATACATATCATTTTCTTGAAGCTTTGCAGGGTGCAGCAAATAAACCTGGTGACACAGAAGTTAAAGTTTCTAACTTAATGAATCACCTCAGCAAAGCTGTGCCTGAAAGTGCGTCGCAGTTATATGGTGCAGAACAAACTCCTCACTTCGACATGGATGCAGGAGATTTTGTGATTGCTAAACTTAGAGGTGGTAAAGGTTTACCTGCTAAAGGATGGGAGGAAGTTCAGCCTCAAGCTACTCAAAAAATTAACCAAATAGCTCAAAATATTCAGCAGTATGGAAGATACATCACCAACATCAATGAAGTTCGTGATGTCCAAAACTTCCATATTGGTGATGTTGTTCATAACAATTAATTGCTGAAATCTATAGCAGAATTATAAATGGCGATTGAGGATGAAATAAGCTCTATTTTGGATCGTGTTGCCAGACATCAACACACTGAAGCGGATATTACATATTTGCTTCAGTTATCTAAGAATGTTGGTAACGATCGCGATCTGGTGCAGCTAGGTAAGAATATTGTTAATATTGGACACCTACACGGAGGGGAATTTCAGATTGGCGATCGCATTTATCAGGGTGCTGATGCAGAAGCCATAAAAGAAGCATTGCGTTTGGTTTTGCAAGAAAAGCAAAAAGCTCAACGTCCTCGCAATGAGAAACAATTGCTGCAAGAAGTGAAAACGGAAGTTGTTACCCGACTTAAACAATCCTTGCATAATGCAGTTTTGATAAATTTGGGGAAGGAAGCGCAACCTGAACAAGTAAAGTGTCCTTATAGTCCAGATATAAAAACATGGCATAACAAGCGCGAACCGATTCCCAATAACCGAAGTATTTTAGAAGTTTTTGAGCAGGAAGAAATAGCGGGTAAATTGCTAATCTTGGGTAATCCTGGTGCTGGCAAAACTACTACAATGCTAGATTTAGCGAAAGCTTTGATAGCACGAGCCGAACAAGATGCTGATTATCCAATTCCAGTGCTGTTTAATCTCTCGACTTGGAAGGATGATAAGCAGTCGATCCGTGAGTGGCTAGTTGCAGAGCTTAAATCGAAATACGGGGTGCGGAAAGATATTGCTGCAAAGTGGGTAGATGATACCAAGTTATTACCGATGCTGGATGGGCTGGATGAATTGGAATCAGTGCGTCAAGAACCTTGTGTGCAGAAGATTAACGAATTTTTGCAAAGCGAATGGCGATCGCACTCTTTGGTGGTGTGTAGTCGTCTAGAAGAGTATGAGAAAGTTGTGCGAGGACAATGGCAACAAGATGTTGCGCAGGAGTCAGAAGAAATATCACCGAGGCAGGGGATACGCTTACATCTGAATGAAGCCATTCGGCTACAACCGCTTACAGATGAAGAGATTCAAGCATATTTAACACGGCTAAACCAAATAGAACTCTGGAAAACGCTTTTACTAGATTTAGAGCTATTAAATTTGGTGAGAACACCTCTATTTTTGTCAGTTTTAGGATTGATTTCGTTTCAGGAAACACAGTTTCTTCAAGATTGGAAAACACTCACTTCGAGCGAAGAACGTCTAAAATTCCTCCTTGATGCTTACTGGGAACATGCTATAAAAAGAGAGCTTGTGACTCCACAGAAAAATTCTCCTAGTATAAAAAAAACTCGAAAATGGTTGGTGTTTTTGGCACAACAGTTGCAAAGTGAATCACAAACAGAGTTTCTCATAGAGGAAATGCAACCTCAGATCATTGGCAAAAAACTTTATCAATGGCAATACTGGTTTCTACTTTTCACTATTGCTATATTTTGTACAGGAATCATTGTCAGAACTAGTTTGCTACCCTATTTTCAGCCACCTAGTAGTTTAGGAATTTTCTGGCTTATTCTAATCTTAGGTTTAGCTCCTGGTTTCATGCTTGCAACAGAGTCTAAAGCTGACGGAGCGCGACTAATACTTTACCCTTGGGTTAGCCTCTTTTGTTGGCTGTTTAAACGTGATTTACCAACAGAGTTTAGGCAATATATACCTATAATACACAAAATTTCTCTTTCTCACAGATTACGTGTAAGGATTCCGTCATTTCAGGAAATAGAAAGAGATGTTTTATTCCCATTAAGGTTTATCTCATCATTATTTTCCTTAATTTACTTGATGCCAATAATATTATTAATGCACCCACTACATATATTGCTAGGAGACGTAATTTATAGTTTTGGCTTTAAAAGAGTCGGTATTTTACTAAGAAAAAGCGCCAAGAAAGTAACCCGTAATACCAATTTAGCCATGAAAGAAGATGGTGAATCCAAGTCGCCCTATCTTCATTATGATTTCCTCTTTTTATTGACAATTGAGTATGTGAAATTCATTGGAATAAAAAGAACTTTTTTACTAAAGATATTTTATTTTTTAGACTTAATTGTATCGATACCACCCTGCATATTTATCACTCCATTTTTATTGATTAGTGTATGTTTATTTGCTCAAATAGAAAACTCAGACAAACCCAATCAAGGTTTTCATGAAGAATTAAAAACCGCATTATTTATTGGTATTATTCATATTTCCTATACTTGTTTTTTGATGTATTTTAAGATTAAACCAACAATATTGTCTCAAACGATTTCTCTTATTCTTGGTTTCTCACTAAGCTTTGCTTGCTTATCTCTAATCAAGCATCTTTCTCTTCGTACTATTCTCTGGTGTCATAGATACATCCCCTGGAACTATGCCCGCTTCCTCGACTACTGCACCGAACGCCTTCTACTCCAGCGCGTTGGTGGACGCTATCGCTTTATCCACAAACTCTTTCAAGAGCACTTTGCCGCCATGCCCTTGGAAAAATAGCCTATATATACTTTATAAAAAATAAGACTCACTTAACTCTCTATTTTATGTGTTTTTACAGAAATATTTTTTAACTGACTGGACGTACCACACGAATTAGTTTTGCTTTCAACGATTCTTCTGCTGTCACAGCCTCATGTATCCGTGTGGCAAACTGCTCCCAATTACGATTGTTGGTACAAACAATAATGCCGAAGTGGTTATCATCACGACGATGCAAACGGATAAAATCATCTCTGTTGATAGTTAATATTGAGCGTTCTTGACTTATGGCAAATGCCAGCACATCCTCATCAGGTATACCTTGATCTGCATTTCCTGCTTCTTGAACTGTCAAAACATCATGCCCCAAA
This sequence comes from Brasilonema angustatum, assembly GCF_059505445.1. Taxonomy (NCBI): domain Bacteria; kingdom Bacillati; phylum Cyanobacteriota; class Cyanophyceae; order Nostocales; family Scytonemataceae; genus Brasilonema; species Brasilonema angustatum. The sequence goes on from NZ_JCACKO010000033.1 coordinate 42,820, forward strand.
CTACGTAATAATTCCACAACTGGAAACGGAAACTGCTCATCTGCGTAAAATCGTGCCATCGACTAAGCTACCTGATTACGCTCAATTGCCAATTCGATTTCATCAGGATGCGTTTGTGCATATACCCAAGCATTAGCTAAATCTGTAGTTGTAATAGTTGGATAGCTCGTCAAAAGGTCAGCATCACTATATCCAAGACGGCGAGCTTCCACAAGTACCCAGACGGGAATACGAGTTTTCGCAATGCGTGCTTCTCCACCACAAACTCTAGAGGTTTTCTCAATTCCTTGCCAATTGCTACCGAGACTTTGAGCCAGTAATTGTATGGCTTGCACTTTTTCAGCAGGACTGAGGGCAAGAAGTTGTTGTTCTAACTCTTTGAGTGTCACGGATATCAATCCTCTGATGTTTTGTCAGGCTACATTCACAATTTTATATTTCACCCCAAAACTTAAGCGCAATTTTGACCGAATTGCTAATGGTGAAGAAACCAAGAGTGATATACAAGGTGTGGGAGTGTCAACTGCTCATTCTTTTTTTTGGCGAAGGTATTGTTTGATCTACCTGGTTCTCAAAACTCCTCATCGGCGAAGAATTCGTTTTCATCTTCTGATCTCAAATTCCTTCGCTCAGAACCAGCAACACCCCACAAGGGTTGCAGCAATGCTACACCAACTATCCCTACAACAGCACAAAAAGCTAGCACTAAACCTACTGGAATTTGAATGGACTGGAAGGTTAGAAATTTTAAAGAGACTGGTTGAGCGTTTTGTACTGAGAGGATGGCTACTCCCATCACCCATGAAGCTATAACTATCGATATCAGCAGACTGGTAAAATTTTTCATAGCGCTACAATATTATTCTTTATACGGTCGGGATAATTACTGATAAATTATTATTACCTCGTTTTTCTGTAGTTTTGCTGGCAATCAGCCGTCTGATCCAAAAATGACTAAAGTCGAGTACAACTTACAGAGTTATTTAGGAGAAAGAAAATATGTTTAAAGGCGATGTACCTCGGCTTTCGACTATTAGGACGCATCAGAGGGTATCTGAGGTGGGTTGGTTTGCCGATTTATGCGGGGGTGACACTGATCGTTTAGGAAAGCTTGACCCCTCTCGGCGCAGCAACTACGAACATTGCCGTGATATTGTGCTCACAGCTGATTCCTTGGGCTACAAGAATATTCTACTGCCCACAAGCTATATGTTGGGTCAGGAAGTGTTACCTTTTGCGGCGGCGATCGCATCCCAAATCCAGCAAATCAGTTTACTCACCGCAATACGCACAGGGGAAATTCACCCTCCCATGCTCGCACGTCATCTTTCAACCTTAGACCATTTGTTACAGGGACGGCTGACTGTAAATATCATTAATTCCGAACTCCCCGGACTTGTTGAAGACGCTGAGTATCGCTATCAACGGTGTAAAGAAGTGATCCAAATTCTTCAACAGGCGTGGACGCAAGAAAAAATAGACCATCAAGGGGAGATTTATCGCTTTAGCTTACCAACTTACCCAGTCAAACCGTATCAGCAACATGGCGGACCACTGCTTTACTTCGGCGGAATATCACCAGGTTCTCGCGATGTCTGTGCTCAATACTGCGATGTTTTTCTGATGTGGCCCGATACTGAAGAAGGACTGTTTGAAAGTATGCAAGACCTTTCCAACAGGGCTGCTGCTTATGGACGAAGTATCGATTTTGGACTCCGTATTCATGTAATTGTACGCGAAACCGAGGAAGAAGCTCGTTTCTGGGCAAAAACTTTGATATCGGAACTCGATGCAGCTCGCGGTGTACAGTTGAAATCTCGTACACAAGATTCTCGCTCCGTAGGCGTCTTGAAACAAGATGCCCTGCGAACAGTTGCTGACGAAGATGACTATATTGAGGGGAACTTATGGATGGGAATAGGACGAGCGCGTTCTGGGTGTGGTGCAGCATTAGTGGGAAATCCTTCCCAGATACTTGAACGACTGGATCGTTACTTGGATATGGGAATTCGAGCATTCATTTTTTCTGGCTATCCCCTGATTGAGGAGTGTCAGTATTTTGCAAAGCTTGTGTTACCTCATCTGCCAAATGTTAGACTTGCAGAACTTCAAGAACGGTTACCTACGGTGCAGCCGGTGACACCTCTGACAATAGGAGAACTGAGATAGGGAGTCAGGGAGGGAAGGAGTGAGGAGGCAGTGCGCCCTTGGCGGTTCCCTCGCCACTGCACCCCGGCTGTACCGACAGTACTATTTGCAAAAAATGCGTATGCACCAAAGGTCACAATTCCCAACAACCAATCCCAAAGAGTACTCGCCATCGTTAGCTATTGTAAGTACAGAAGGTTAAACCTTGTACAATAATTACAGCCTACTAATAGTTTCCATCCTCAACTCTTGACTGTAATCGGTGCCATCATGCCGTTATCTTCGTGTTCAAGGATATGGCAGTGGTAGACAAAAGTACCTGCGATACTCGTATTTTTATCCTTGCTCGCGCCTCGGAAATCCATTTGCAGTTTAACACGAGTCCCAACAGGGACGTTGATCGTGTCGCGCATCATCCCTATCTCACTCGAATCAGGGCTTTCCAGCACGCGGAAGTGGATCTGGTGGATATGAAAGGCATGGGCTTCCCGAGCACGGTTTTCCACGATCCAATCCTCAGTCGTTCCCTCTTGAACTGTGATATCTGGAGTCTTGAAGTTTGGATCGTAGACTTTAGGCTGATTCGGCTCCACAGTGATGTAGAACTCCGTTCTTGTTGCTGTCGGATCGCTTGGAGTTGGAGCGGGAAAATCTTTTTGAGAGAAGTAGAGCGTGCGCTCTTTTATAGACTTCTCCTGACTTAGTCCAGAGAAGCGATCGCCCGATACCTGGGTTAAGTCAACCGAAAGCTCGGGAACTAAGGCTGAAGTAGATGATTCGGCATTGCGAGTAAGTTGTGCTTGTCTCTCAATTCTAGCGATCGTTCTTTGTGGGTCATTGTCGCCGTCTGGTCCTGTGTCAAAGTTCAGCGTCAAAAACTTGGCATCTTTGACATCGCCTCCAGGACCAGTGATCATAAACTCTACTCTTCCAGCTGGCGGTAGCATAATGTGCTTGACTGATTTAGTCTGGTCTTGCAGTTGAACATTAGCATTGATTGGAACGCCATCCATGGCTACCAACTTAAGCGGTTGAGCAGTGCCATCATATTGAACTTGCAAGTCAAAGTAGGTATCTGCTGCGGTATTAGCCACACGCCAAAACTGTTCTTCGTTTTGTTTCATTTGAATGACAGCAGGCGGATCGTAGTTACCCCCTCCTTTATACCTAATTGGAACTGAGTTGATGGAAATATCCTTCGCTGGTGGTTGCTGAGTGTCGTTGGGGAAGGAATTTGATAAGTCCATATCACGTAGAACAAACACCCGTTCGGGTAGTTGAGCTGCTCGCTTGTTAAACTTCCCAATGCCTTCAACAATGATCGCACCTGTTAATCCGCTCAGCACCTGATTTTCGCTCTGCATGTGGACGTGCGGGTGATACCAGTATAGTCCCGGTGGCTCGTCCTTTGGAATTTCAATCTTATACTTGAAAGTCTCCCTCGGCTCAATCACCGTCCTTACAACTTCGTCCTGATGGCATTTTGGAGACACATTCAGACCGTGGAAGTGGAGGTTGGTTGAATTTTGGGGTGCCATTCCTCCTGAATATTCGCCGCGCTCACAGTTATTGTCTTGCTTTTCTTTTGCTTTTCCTGGCAGTCTGTTAGTCAATCTCAGTACAAGGTCTTTTTTACCAGGACTCACCCTAAGAGTTGGTGCTTCGACGTTACCATTAGCAAGATAGCAGTTTTGTTCAGGGGCGTTTTTCTCAGAGGGAGGAATGTTTAGAACCGTGAAGTTAGCAGGATTCGATGCATCGGGATTCCGGATTTGCGGTGGGTTATTAACAATGCTTCCTGCAGTTGGACGGGCGGGACAAACAGAAGTTGAGGATAGGGTTTGCGCCTGGGCTGGCAACGCAAATATTACAGCACTTCCTGCAATAAGAACGCAGCAAGCCATCAAATAGAGTAGCCTCAGTTTTCTACTAAATGCAATGGCGATGTCTTTTGACTCGCCGCTGGGCGTCTGCGCACCGAGCTGGAATACAAGTCGTCTAATAATGCTTTTCATGCTAGTTTTCTCCTGACTTGACATACACTGTTGTCAAGACTTGCTTTGAGTTATGATTCAACGAATTCAGGATTAATTCCAGATATCCTTACAGCAATTTTCAGGTAATTGAACCACAGACTAAGATACACTGAAGAGATAGTATTGTTTTAATATATGCCAGTATCTTACTCAAAGGATTTGCGTGAGCGCGTGATTATGACGTGTGTTGCAAAAGAGGGATCTCAACGCCGTCACATGGACTGACGGAAGGAAGGAGTGCAATACACCCTCGAATTCTATGAGTTTCTGGTTGAAAGATTTAATGACAGTAATATAGCAGTCCTAAATTATTCGTTAACAACAAGATTCCCGACTTCGCAAAAGTTGTCGCAAATCTGAAAATGCGGGATTTTCAAAGAATCAAATAGGATTGCAATCCTCAATAATCTTATCAAAAAATTAACACCAAAGTTCCTATAGCTATTAAGAAAGTTCCTAAAAGAATTTTCCAATTTAACGGCTCATGAAGAAAAACTACAGAAAACAATAAAACTAATACCAAACTAGATTTATCAATTGGTGCAACAAGTGAGGCTCTTCCTTGTTGTAAAGCTTTGAAATAAAAAATCCAGGATAAGCCAGTAGCTCCCCCAGAACATAATAGAAAAAACATAGTTTTTGGGGGAATCTCTAAAATATTAACCATACTGCCTTGAGCAAATACAATTCCCCAAGCAACTACTAAAATTACAACAGTTCGGATTGCTGTTGCCAGGTTGGAGTTTACATTTTCAACCCCAACTTTGGCAAATATGGTTGTTAATGCGGCAAAACAAGCTGAAAATAATGCATAGATCCACCATGTGTTTGTGTTGCTCATCATTCTGCTTCCTATTTCAGTAGTCATCATACTCCCGAACCGTCCGAAGAATACCTATACTAAGTTTCATTCATGAGAATTTCCCCTCTTTCTATCTCTTTACGCCAGTCTTCTCTGTGTTCTGGAGCGCCTCCCTACGGGTTCACCAGTCGCCTGCGGAGGAGCCAGTACTTGATGAGGGTCTCCCGACAGAGGTATCTGGCGTTGGAAACCCTCCCAAGAGCGCTGGTTCACTGCGGTTTTTTATTCTCTTTGAACACAACTTGGTATTAAAAAACCGCAAAGAACGCAAAGGACGCAAAGGAAGAAAAAAGAAGATAGGTAATTTTCTAGCGGTTCGGGATATGTTAAGCTACTTACATCAAAAAATTAAGGTGTAAGGCTGTGCTGATTCTGCACTAACACCCCACACCCATATATTGATACAAAAGAAAATTTATTTAATGATAAGAAACGGCATATTCAACCAGTTGACCGAGACGTTGGCGTAAGGTTTCTAATCCTAAACGCTGACTCGCGGAAATAAACACCGCTAAAGGAAACTCTTCCTGCGCTAATGCTAAATTTTTGGTATCGACTTCATCAATCTTGTTAAAAACAACTAGTGCTGGGCCGGGAGTGATGGGCATTTGTGCCAGAATTTCTCTGACAGAGCGAATATGACTCAACCAAGCAGGATGAGACAAATCTACCAAATGCAACAAAGCATCAGCTTCTGTGACTTCCTCTAAGGTGGCGCGGAACGCATCCATTAAAGATGCGGGCAATTCGTGAATAAACCCTACTGTATCTGTTACCAGAATTTCTTGAGGTTCATCCGTTTCGCCGTGGGGAACAACCAAGCGGCGTGTAGTGGGGTCAAGAGTGGCAAATAATTGGTCGGCTGTGTAAACCTCTGCATTGGTGAGAGTATTTAGCAGCGTAGATTTGCCAGCGTTGGTGTAACCAACAATAGCCACTGAGGGAACTTCTTGATGTTGTCGCCGCTGGCGCAACCGTTCCCGATGTGCTTGTAGTTGGTTAACTTCTTGTTGTAGTCTGGAAATACGTCGCCCAATGGCACGGCGTTCTGTTTCTAATTTGGTTTCACCAGGACCACGAGTCCCAATACCACCCCCCAACCTAGACATTGCTTGACCTCGACCAGCCAGTCGTGGTAGCATATATTCTAGCTGTGCGAGTTCGACTTGCAATTTACCAGCACGAGATTGAGCGCGTTGAGCGAAGATATCCAAAATTACTTCGGTGCGGTCAACTACCCGAACTCCAATTTGCAATTCTAAATTACGAACTTGGGTGGGTGAGAGATCGCGGTCGAAGACGATGAGGTTTGCTCCTAAGGTTTGAGCAGCTACGGCGATTTCTTGGACTTTACCTTCACCAACGACTGTTTGAGGATGAATGCGCGATCGCTTCTGTCGCATCATCTGCAACACCTCTCCTCCAGCCGTATCCACCAACCGTGCCAATTCTTCCAACGTGTCTTGGAATTGTTGGGCTGTCGTATCATCAGTCATAACGCCAACAATCAGGACGCGATCATTGTCGGTGTCTACATCTTGGGCGACAAATTCCCGCCGGAACTCTGCTTCGAGTCCTTCCACCAACTCCATCAAGTCCTGATTTGTCAGCATATCCACACTCATGGGTGGCGAAACGCTCCAACTTGTGTATGGAAGGTTGTTCTTTTGTTCTTTACCCTCTTTATTCTCTCCGCCTGCAGGTGGAAGATGAGAAACTTTTTCTATTGCTGGGCTGCTGATCAGCGCGCGAGCGTCTTGGGGTGTCAAATGAGCTAAGTAAGCTTCCTTGACATAGCCCGTCGCGCCGCCACCGCGTCGTTGAAATCCCGTCCCAGTAATGTTTAGCATCACTAAGGCATCCAATCGTTGCAATGCCATAGCAGTCAGCGCCGCTTCGTTAGGCGGTTCTGGCTTTAGGTGAGTGGCGATGCAACGAATACCGCTCAATCGTTCTGCGCCATAACGGGGTAATTCCAAAGGTGGAATTTGCGTTTGGCGCGGTGTACCTACCCCTACGCGGATGACTTGTCCGCGACGGTTGAGGTAAGCACACACTGGCTGATTGATTTCAGTGCTAATTGCTGCCAGTCGCTGAGAAAACTCGGGCGTTGTGATGCGATCGCCCGCTATGCGCTGGTGATACAGTCGCTGTATTTGTTTCAGCTGACTAGACTTTAGACCTTGGAGATTACCAAAGATAGTCTCGATAAGCATTTATGACCAGTAAAATGGTCCCCCGAATCCTACTTCTTTTATTTTATCTCACTGTTTTTCTGTCACAAATCTTACTTAGGGAGGATGCATTTTTTGGAATACTTTTATTTTTATATGACGCTATGGTGTATGATATGAGCCTGTACCCAATAGAGCAATGGTAACAACACGCGTCCCCTCAGAATCAAGGGTTATTTTAAGAAACATTAGCTGGCAGACCTTTGAAACCATGTTAGCAGATATGGGGGAAGACCGAGCTTCCCGAATAGCTTACGACAGAGGTACCCTGGAAATTATGACGCCACTCTTGCCTCATGAATATTGGAATAGATTAATTGAACGTCTGATTTTTGTTCTTGGGGAAGAGTTGAATTTAGAAATTCTTCCTACAGGTTCCACAACCTTGAAACGCGAAGATTTGCGGCGTGGTGCTGAACCTGATAGCAGCTATTACATCCGGAACGAAGCACGGGTGAGAAACAAAACAGAAATTAATTTAAATAACGACCCGCCACCCGACTTAGTGGTAGAAGTAGATTTAACCAGTTCATCTTTGGATCGATTCCAGATTTATTCTTCTTTGGGTATTCCTGAACTTTGGCGCTACGACGAAGGTGTGTTGCACATTTACCAATTGGAACAAGGGGAATATGTGGAGTGTAATAATTCGCCTACTTTTGCACAACTGCCTTTAATTGAAATCTCTCGATTTTTGGAGGAAAGTCAAAGAATTGGGGTGATGGAAATGACGCGGATTTTTCGGAATTGGGTGAGGGAAAGGATTTACAGCAGCAATTCCTAAGTCAGAAGTAAAAAAGTGTTGATGTTTGGCTTTGAGCCATTATTTTTTGTACTTCACTAACTTGTAGTAGTCAATCGCTTCCCCCTGTCCCACAGATTTTACTTAGAATGATTCTGGCTCAATTACTCTCCTTGACATCAGAAGTTGGGGTATCTGTTGTAATTTCTTTAACTTGTCCAACTTCAAATATTAACCGAAATGGTCGTCCCATTTCTTTTGCCAGAAATTGTTCTAATAATCTTACTTGTGTAGGTGTCACAGGTTCTTTTGCACGCACACTTAATCGTACTTCTGGAGGATTAGTTAACCAGTTAGTATCACTTTCAATTAGATTGAGACGCTGAAAAGTGACAGTTCTATTCAATAATGCCTTTTTTACACTGTTTTCTAACCGTGCTTGTTGGACTAATCGACCAAAGCTGACTGTTAAAGGAATCAGCAATGCACCTGTAAAAATTAAGGTTAAAATTAAGGGTTTTCTGGCTTTTCCTGCTGGAGAATAGCCGACAACTAAAAATGTCAGCATACAAGCAAGAGCAATGCCCAAAAGATTCGTCAGGTAGAGTAAAGTTGCTCCCTGACTAAGTGCCCAGTTTGCTTGCGATAAACCCAAACCAATCACACAAACAGGTGGCATTAGTGCAACAGCGATCGCTGTTCCTGCTAAAGTACTAGAAATCTTCGGTTCAACTTTGGCGTAACCACTAATTGCACCAGCAACGACTGCAATACCCAAATCTAACAATGTCGGTTGAGAACGCGATAACACTTCGCTACCAAAGTTGGAAATACCAACGAGTGAACCCAAAGTACAAGCGATCGCCAATGCCAACAAAGTTCCTACTATTATCGAAATTAGACCCTTACGAAACAAGTCAACATTACCCGTCAATGCACCAAAAGCTAACCCGCGAATTGGTAACATTAGAGGTGCAACAATCATAGCTCCAATAATTACCGCAGTGCTATTGCTGAGTAGCCCAAAAGTAGCGATGGCACAGGAACCAACAATCAAAATTAAATAAATTGAACTCAGCTTAGATTCATCGAGCAAATCTGTTTGCAATTCATGGATTGTAGTTGGTTCTAGTCGATTTTGCCTAAATATCCTGAAGCGATCGCGAATAATTACTAGCAAAGTCAAATCCTCTGTTTGTCACTTCATTCAATGTTGATTGTCTGATTAAATATCAAGTGCTTAAATCCAGTCATCTACTATTGGTGATAATCTCTAAATTGGAATTTATTCCAAACGTTTAAAAATCAGCTTATTTGCAGTTTCACTTCTACAATGTATGCATTAGCATCACGTTTCATCGCTCGTGATTTGAGAATCAACCTTGCCATTTCGTTGGGCTTGTAATTGTGCTAATTGTCTGATACTATCACTAATACGACTAGGTTTTGTGTGTCATAGGTATTTCCGTTCTTTCAGGCTATTGCAAGACAGGATAATTGTGAAGTTAGCGTAACAATTATCCTGCCAGTTCTTAACAATTCAAGAGGTAAACTCTTTCAATAGGAGGGCTTGAGGATATGAGCGTAAATTTTGTGTGCGTTGTTCTAGATATTCGC
>NZ_JCACKO010000034.1:0-52165 GCF_059505445.1 Brasilonema angustatum
AAACGTCAGTCGGTTTAAAGTTAAAAACTGGCTAACTTTGGGAGTCGCCAGTTTCTAGTTCTACAGATGGAAAGCTCTTCGTGCTGGAAGGGCTTTTTACTATTGTATTGTGTCATTGCATTGTCCCCTTCCGCCATTCGTGATAAGTTAAGCAGAGTGGTTTAATTATCAAACAATCACAACCTATTAGGCAAAAAACTAAAAGTTTGCGAGTAATCATCATTAGCGATCGCCCACCCCTCATCTGGTGCAATCACCCCATTGGTTTTGTCATATAATGCTTGACGGCGACGTAAGACGACTATAACTGAAGTGTACCATGTGTAAGTTCTCGGCTTAATACCATCCCGGCGTTAAGGTTTCCATGCTGGCTCAGGTAGTCGCTTGATACCCGCTTGCTTTTCAAAAGATGCGGGTTGATAGATTGGGGTTATTTCAGCGTTTGCAAGAGCTTTTTGCCTTTCAACCCTATAGAACTCAGCTTCTACGATTCCCGCGTCAACCCAAGCTTTTTTGAGGGGCATCTGCGTACATCTGCAACGTGGGTGGATGGGTGGGCGGATACCGTCAGACAATCTGTAAGTTTGCAAATGTCTTGCCAAACAGTAACCGCAGATGATTTTGTCTGATATTGCCACCCAGGTTACCCACTCAATATCGGCTTGAGAGTAACGTTGTACAGCCGCATCATTGTAAGCTGCGATCGCTTCATATCTGGCTATGGACTCAGCCCTAGATTTTGTCACTCCTAGCTGCTGCTGCAACGGCTGTAAAACGCGCTGAATTCCCCATCCCTGTACAATGCCCTGCGAGATGATGTTGGTAGCTGTGTCGGCAAAATTGTCGCCATATCTAAGCAACCTTTGATAAGTACTCTTAGCACTGGCTGCGACCGCTTCAATGGCGATATCAGACAAAGGTTTAAGTTTCTCGTTACCTAGCGCTTGAGCAAAAAGCCCAGCGACATCAAACCCTGCGTTGGTCGTGTCTCTGAGAATCTCGCCAAATATCGCCTTGTAACTGTCGGCTTTGTCGGGGTTTACTATTTGCAGAAGTCCGCCTAACTCTCTAAATATCAAAGCGCGGCGCTGGGATTGCAACAAAGTGGCATTGCTAGAGATATTGCTATAACTTTTGACTAAATCTTTCTCTAATGCTCCATAAGCAGTTTCTAGGGCACGGTTTAAGCGAGCTATTGCTTTATCTTCCATGCCTTTGATTTGCTCATCGTATCTAGCAGCAATTGTTAGTACTTCTTGCGACATTTTTAATCTCCACATCCCGTTAACGTAAAGTTACGGTAACGGGAAATTAACGTCTTTGATAGTGCCTGAATAGTTGCTTAAGTATTGCCTCATACAACTTAGTCGGGACGCCATTCCCAATTATAGAACCAGCTACTCGTGTTTCTTCTGGCAAGATATACCAATGCGGCATGGTTTGTAGCATCGCCATGTCTTTGATTGACAACGTTAACCAGTCGCCTTTATACCAAACATCAAAGAATGAGCGACGATTGCTGCCATGTGAATCTGAAAACAAAGCGCAGGTTATAACTGGTGCGGATTCCCAAAAATGTTTGACTGCTAAATTCTTGCCGTGATAGCTTCGCTTTTGTATCAGGAAAGTGTAAGAATCAGGGTAGCATGTGCGTACTGCATTTAATGCATTGATTTGTGCTGGCGATGGACAGATTTCTTTCATGGATTCAATGCGATCGCCTAAAACCTCTCCCCAACTAACAGGACGCTGCATCGGAGGTAAACCCACAGGTGTTCCATTGCGGCAACACGTCAAAAAAAGACGCTCCCTGCGCTGTGGGACGCCATAAAAGTTTGCATTAAGCACGTCATAAGTTATGCTGTAGCCTAGGTTGCTGAGTGCGCACATAATTAGTTTTATAGATTCTGTGGCAAAGTAACCCCTAACCTGCTCTAAAGTGAAATAGTATGGTCGTAGCGCGGTTATCGCATTCACTATACCAATTGCCGCTTTTAAGTCTTGCTCTGTTTCTTTCCCCTCAGAATTAGCTGCCGAAAAGTTTTTGCATGATGGGCTGGCGTGCAAAAGCATCCAGTCATCTCCCATGTAAGGAATCCAGTTCACTGATTCTACTGGGGTTCTTAAGAGTTCTGTACTTGGATAGTTTTTTGCGTAGCAGTCGGCGATCGCAGTTGATAGCTCAACTCTGCCTGGGTCATACTCTACCGCTAGATCTGTCTTTAAACCCATTTCATGAATAGCGGTGTCTAGGACACCACCACCGCTGAATAATACAGCAATTTTGCTCATAACTGTCCTCTGTTATTTTACTGATTTTTTAGTTCGTGTTTTTGTGGGCGCAGTTGGTATCTCTACTGGCTTAGGTGGGCAAAGAGTATTAGGATTAATTGGCTCTATAGTGTGTTTAAAAATCTTGAAATCAGTCCAGCCCTGCCTACGCATCATCATAATTACTTCCGTCACTTCTTCCAGCGATCGCAATTCTCCATCTGTCGCTGTCCGCACCCATCCTGGGCTGCTCACATGGTCGCCTTCCCACCAGTGATAAAGCTTATAAACTGTTAATTTGCTCATTTTATCTGGATTTAATTTCAACAATTTCTTGACCTTTCCAAATTCTTGCAGCTCGCTCTTTCGCAGTTTTTTGGGTCAAATCATCACACACAACAAATATGCGATCATCTTCCTTAATCGCATGATTATTAGAAATGAATGCCGCATATAACTCTACTTTTGGCACAAATACAAAATACTTTTTCATTTCCTTCCCATCACTTTATGCCTTTAATATGACATAATGGGCATAAAACGTCAAGTTCTGGTTATAGTAAAGTTACGGTAACCGGGAGATATCATAGTGCAAGAGGTAGGGATAAAAATATGAACGATTACAGTAATGCTTTAGAGTTTTTAGGGAAGCAGGAAGGTGGTGCTGAGCACAAAGAAGCAGTGCTAGCTTATGTAAGAGTTGTACTGGAGGAAAGTAAAGATAAGCAAACTAAATTAAGAGATGCGACCGCAAAGCTTAAGCGATTAAGTGAAGTGGCTGGCGGCACCGAAGAGGAGTTAGAAAATAAATTATCTGATTTGCAAAGACAGGTCAAGGAATTGACCACAGAGCGTGATAAATTAAAAACTACAACAGAAGCCGATACAAAAGAATTAGAGAAATTCAGGGCTGAAAAAGTACAGCGAGAGAAAGAAACTAAGATGAAATCGCTTGCTGAGAAAGCAGGCGCAGATTACGAAGCTTTTAATCAATTATTTAGCGATTTGCCTGTAGAACTTGTGGGCGAAACCGTAACGGTGAAAGAAGGGGAAAAATCTTTGAGTCTGGACGAGTATTTGCAAGCACAGCCTGCGTGGAAGAAAGCTGCACTATTTTCTAACCAGCAAGAGAGCCAAAACAACAAATTACCGGGTGCGCCACCAAGCGGAAACCAAGCCAGGGAAGGTGGCTACTTAGGGGATGCTTACATCAATAGCCGTTATAACCCAGCACGCTTTGGCAAAAAATGACTCGTTATCGTAACGTTACAGTAACGAGAGGAGATCGCTCTTGACTAAGAACTAGCAGTAAGCTAATGTAATGTCAATGGGCGATCTGGGTAAGCCTAAAAACCAGGTATATTACTGTCTTGGCAGTTAGCAGGTCTAGCGCGGCAGTAAAGAACGCCACAGATGGGTGGCAAATAGCTAAAACCTGAATTGAAGCGCAGATGGGCGCAACGTGGCGATCTGGGTAAGCCTAAAAACCAGGTATATTGCTGAAATGGCGAAGCAGCAAAGAATGTTACAGATGGGTAGCGCGAGCCGATGTAAAGCTTTTGGATAAAGCGATGTCAAGCGCAGGAATGAGAAGTTTTCCGGTAATAGTTACCGCGTATCAAGCATGGCTTGGGGAGGCGGCAAACTACAACACAATGATGCCGCATGGTGCCCAGATCAATCCGGTAGGGATAGATCCAATAGATAAGGTGACTTTAACAGTATCGGGTGCGATCGCCGCAAATGCCACCAAAATTATATTGACTCAGCCGCTAAACAATTCGCTGGGCATTCAATCTGGGATGACGCTGACGTTCGGTTCTACATCAGTCATCACTAGCGAGTGGACATCTCCAGCCAGCAAAGAAATATTGATATTCCCATCGTCAGGGACAATTGCAGATGCAGCGACTTATGCATTTCCAGGGTATGGAGCACGACCAATCAGAGATGGTATTGCTGTAGGCAGAACATTTGCTGAGCGCGATGCTGGTGCAATGTTTGGGTTGGCGGACGCTAACGATGATGAGATTTACCTTGTTGCTTTCCCGAAACCAGATGTAATACATGATAACGATATAGATCTGATTCGGCATGGTACAAGAATTAGAGAAAACTACTTACCAAACTTTTCAACGTACGCAGCCGGGTTACAAACAAAACTGCGCAATTCTTATCAAATGTATTTAGCGGCTTAAGAGAGAAAAAATGGCTTTTAGTACACTTCAAGACGTTATAACTCTCCTCTCCAAGCCAGGACGGGACGGGTTTTCTGATTTCGATAAGCTGACAATCAGCCCAATCTTACAATTCGGGACTGATGATCAGCCTTATCTACTTCAAACCTTGCTGCCAGAGCAATTAAAGCCCAAAAATCAATACACAGAAGGTGCAATAGAGTACATCTCTTCATTAGCAAAAGCAGGTAGCAGTTACTCGCCAACCGACATCAACAAAGGTGGAAACCGCGTGGCTATGCTTGATGTCAAGCTTGGATTTACTAATCAAAAGGATGTACTTGATGTTGCATCCTATGAGACTATTCACGATATCTTGCAACTATCTGGTGATTCAGCAAACTCCCCAGGATTGCAAGAAGCTGCTGAGCGCCTATTGAATTGGACAGAAAATAACATTACCAAGCCAATGATGGACTTAAATGAGGTCTATCGTTCGCAGGCAATTCTTGATGGTAGAGTCAGGAGGCGTGGAGCGAATGGTTATTCGGAGGATGTCATCTACCCAACTGCGCCAGGACAAAGAATAGATGTTCCTGGTGGAACAGTTGGTGCGCCAGCGGGATGGAATAACACATCCGGTTATGATGTCGTTGCTGATGTCCTCAACATCCAAGCGGCAGCACGCCAAAAGGGCTTGGAAATTGTCCGCATGATTTCTAACTATGATGTGAAGATAAAATTCATGCGGAACGACGTGGTGAGATCCCATTTCTTTGGGGTAACACTGCGACCAACTCAGCAAAATGATGGCATAGCTGTAGGCAGTCTCCCTGCGATTATTGATGAGGATGCTGTAGATGTACTTTTGCGCGGATATCGCTTGCCGCGATGGGAAACCTACGACAAAACTTACAACCAACGGAACCCAACGACAGGGCTGCTGGAGCAAAAACGCTACTTTGATCGCACCAACCCAACTAACGGTAAAGAATATGACCCCATCTTATTTGTTTGCCGCACCAACCGCAACATAGTTGTCCCCTTACCTAATCCTATAGGGCAAGTCAACCTAACCAACGTTCTGGGCTACTATGCTATTGGTCGCTGTGTAGGTCATCCTGCGCCAGGTAGAATAATGAATCGCTTACTGGAAGATAGTTTGCATCCGCCTAGCTTTACCTGCGAGTTAATCCAGGAAGGCTTGCCAGTTTTACAATCACCCGAATCTTTCTTTGTTCTTAACGTGTACCGTCCATCAGCGGCTTAACACTTCCAGGGCTAAAAGCCACTGAGTTCCTAAGCTCCCGCGAGGTTTTTATGATTCATGAAGGTGCTGAAGTTGTCAAAGTTACAAATATCATTGTTTCTTTTATCGAGTACAAGTTGGTAAATGGCGATGATACTTACGAGACAAAAGTAACAAGTACAATTCGGACTAGAATTGATGAAGTGATGGGCATCCTCACCTTAGGTATTGGGGTGATGCAATCATGCCCAGATGCATACTTAGACCCACAAGCCACGGAGAACTGGACAAATGCAGATTGATTTAGAACGCCCAGTGCTGTACAACGGGAAAACGTTTTATCCTGACGAGCAAGGGAAAGCGGAGGTTCCGGAGGAGGTAGCGATCGCATTAGGTCTTATTAAACCTCCCACTTCTGACACTCCCACCAAAACCCAATCATCAACTACCAAAAAGTGATGCCATTAACAACCATCGCTACTGCAATTGATGCTTTTGTCAAAATCCCCGCTGTTGCCCAGCTTTACGAAGATTCAGACCTCGCTCATGTAGAAAATATTCTCGTTTCTACAGCAGGCACCTTAAAGCAAGGAGGAGTAGGATATCGCATCTATGCTGCTGCCAAAGCTTACCTAGGTACGCATCCTGAACTTAGATTTGTAGAAGTTCATGATGGAACCAAGATTGGCAATATTGATGCGCTATTAAAATCTTTTGACGCTTTACAAGCTCAGGAAGACAACAATCTCTTTACAAAAACCGCTTTTCGCGTGACACCATTTATAACAACTAGTGTACGCAAATTCGCTGAGCCATGAGAAAAATACTGGGGTCTAGAAAAGTTTTCGAGCACGCCACCATCACCTTTGGGATAATCGAACCCACATGTGATTTGGACGAGCGTGGTAACTTTGCTCAAAAGAAAACCACAATAACCTTGGTGGCGCAGATAGATCGCAGTGGCACCAGCACTGGCAAGCAAGGAGATACTGAAGCTTACGCTACCAGTGAGCGCTTGATGAGTGGGCATTTGGTACAACCAACTAAAATGCCATCAGGCTTAGTCCCAGGCATTATTGGTCGGATTGAATTTCCAGATGGAGAGATTAATAATTGTCGCTTGTTACCGTCTTCTCAGATTTCATGGAAGATAATCAAATGCGATCGCATTAACTTATCCGTTGGTGCTGGTGCTATAGCTCGTCAAACCTAACTCCCGTTACCGTAACGTTACCATAACCAATGGCTGCAACTTTTACCGTCAAAATAAACGAAAAAAGCCTGGGAAATTTCCGAGGGTTGCCGGATCAGATAAGGAATATGCGCAAGCCCATGCAAAATGCTCTTGCTTATCTGGAAGCGGAAACCAAGAAACAGTTTGTATCCGAAACTGACCCAGATGGTCGTGCGTGGGCAAGTTTAAAACCCAGCACTTTGGCGAGGAAGAAAAGCGGAGCTATTGGGAGAGAAACGGGTGCGATGATCAACTCTATCTTTACCAGGTTAACGGGAGATCTGCAAGGAGAAATTGGTTTAAGCGTTGAGTATGCGCTTTACTTCAGCGAAGGAACAGAGAAAATGGCAGCGCGTCCAATCCTGGGATTTAATAATACTAGAGAAGCAAAAGTGATGTCACTTTTTGAGATCTATATAGGAGATCTTGTGAGATGACGCAGTGCATAGGTGGAGATCCATCACCGGATAGAAACGAATATGCGGATATTGACAAAGCGCTTGCCGAAAGGTTGGAGCCACTAAGAGAGTATGTAGAAGGGGAAAACGTTTTAGTTCGCGCTTTGCCGGATTTGGCGGCAGGGTTCAGCGATCGCACCGATTCTGGCGACATCTACTTTGTCCTTTCCCAAGGCGAAGCTAACCGGGATGAGCGCACCAGAGTATTGCTTTCTGAGACTTGGCAAATCACCTTGGTAGTGATGCTTCCTAACCGTTACAGCAAGGCAGGAGTCTACGACGTTTTTAAGCGAGCCAGAAATCTTTTAGTCGGCTTTACTCCTCCTTATGCTCTCCAACCTATCGGTGCACCAGATTGGCGATTTAATCGCGATCAAGCACATTGGGTGATAGAAGCTACCTTTCCTTTTGATGTTTGCATACTTGACACCTCTCCAGATGAGGAGGATGAACCCACAATTACTGAGTTAAGGATTCAAGGAGTATCTTACACGGAGGTTGTAACCAGTGCGAATTAAATGGAAAGTAGAGACATATGCAACAGTTGAAATTAATGGTGAGATGACTCAACTATTATTTGACGAGGAGTACGAAGTCCCAAAAGATTCTGAGTATTTCCAGGATGCGCTTACTAGAGGATGAGCTGTTGAAGTTAAGGAGGAAGAATAATGGCGCTAACAAAAGGAGTCATCATTTACCCAGGCACTACAACGCCGATACTGTAGGGTCAATGACAGCAATCGAGCGAATTGCATCCGCCACAGCGGTCGCCGCAGTAACCACCGCATCAGTGTTTTGTCCTGGGGCTAAGATAAAATTGGGGATATCCTTATAGAGAGATGGGATATCTTTGATGAGGTAGATGCCCGTGCGAGCGCCTGTTGTGTCAGACCCCACAATACTGGCGGCATCAGCAACCTTGATAGCGTAGATGTTATTGCTACCGTAACGTATGAGTATGTCTAAATTGCGGGGAAGAGTATCCCCTGCCGCGTGTGCGCCAAACTTAGCAGTGGCGTCGGCTGCGCTTGTCACTTTTTGGATTGTGTTGTTAGGAACCGTAGCATTAGTTGCTGTGCCTATTATGGCGAGAGGCAAGCTATTACCGGACAGATGGGGATAGCATTGCCAACATTGTCACAGCACGCGCTGGGAATACAGGCATCGGGCAGGATAAAGAACGCTTGATAGTTACTTACCCCTACTTAAATAACGCAGTCACTCCAACTATCCATGAACCTCTGTCCACGCACTTAGCGGGTACTGTAGCCAAAAATGGAGATTATGGTAAAACGGTATCATCACAACCGTTGCTCGGTATCTCCACGCCTAGTGTATCATTGTCTATGAGTGTTACTGATGAGAGCTCCGATACTAGCAAGTTACTGGGAGCAGGGGTGATTACAGTTATGAACGATGACAATATACCTGGTGGATTTGAAACTTGGGGTGATCGCAACTCCACATTCCCCAGTAGTTCAGACGTTCGTTCCTTTATCCACGCTATCCGCACAGAAGATGCAGTCATGCAGAAAGCAATATCTCGTGCGCGGAAATTTATTGATTTACCTAGTAACTTAATGACAGCAAACATGGCGACATCCTCTTACGATGCCATGTTCTTTGAAATGGCATCGTAAGAGGATTGCAGCGCGGTTCGGCGCAATGGGACAGCACTAACAGCAATATTCTTGCTGGTCGGCTAAAACACATCTTACAATTCCAACCCAACAACATGGTGGAAATTATGGAACTCGCTGTGAGCATAGGAGGTTAATTATGGCATCACCATCAACTTATGAAACAAGAGGTCAGTGGGCATGGTCAATTATTGGTGGTAGCGGAACACCTGCTATAGCAACGGGAACAGCTTCAGAACTCACCATTGAAGGGTTAGAGCGTGAGATTGACCAAGATAGACGTCCTGGGGCAGGAGGTGCGCTAAGCTATGGCGGAGACTTTAACCCCATCACTGCAACGGTTAGTTTAATGAGCATCACCGATGGAGTTAGAAGCGCAGCGATGGAATCTGTGTGCTCAAATGCAACAATAAATGCATCTGCTATTTTTCAAAATGTAAGAGATGCATGCGATATCGGTACGTACTCCATATCTATGCGCGGTATCCTGATTAAGTACCCTATTGGGTGGAAGTTCAGTACAGATAAAGGGGAGGCGGAGTTAGTACTAGGTGTGAACTATCTCACAGAAACATTTAAAGGTAAAACATTTACCTATAACCCTGATGAAATGGAATGGATATGGAATGGCACAAACTTATGGGCAAACCGGAAGTTAGCTTTGGGGATGTAGAAATTGCGTTGATTGCAATTCATCAGAATTGAAAAAGCCTCGCCTTAAGCTATACTGCGTGTCTTCAGACCGCAATATGGCTTAACGCGATTCCTTTTTGTAGCCAGCTTTTATAAGTAGTGATCGCTTCATCGTTATCGTAACGTTATGGTAACCAGAAATCAATTTATAATGACTGTAGCTGTTTGTATATAGTGACATGACTACTGAGGCGATCGCATCCACAAACTCC
The DNA here is from genome assembly GCF_059505445.1 of Brasilonema angustatum. Taxonomy (NCBI): domain Bacteria; kingdom Bacillati; phylum Cyanobacteriota; class Cyanophyceae; order Nostocales; family Scytonemataceae; genus Brasilonema; species Brasilonema angustatum. The sequence goes on from NZ_JCACKO010000034.1 coordinate 9,935, forward strand.
GTTGTTCTTAGAGACGGTTCGCTCATTTTTACTGCTAAACCTTTGTGTGCATGGGCTTATTTCCTGTTTATTGAAAAATCACAGATGCCCGGAGAAACTGGCAATCCAAGAGCAATAGGTTCTAGATTAGCGCAGGCATGGTTGTTTAGCGAAGCTTACACACTAAATAGCGAACCACTTACTGAAATACAATTGAATATCCTTAGTTTGACAATGCGCGAAGCTAACAGATTGCTGGTTCCTTTAACAAGCATTTCTGTAACAATTGATATACTGGATGATGCGGATACATTAGCAGAGTCTACACACGTAAAGATTAAAGATCATGAGTATACGATGCTTCCAATTCCGTGGGAAGCGGCGGATAAGTGGTTAGCGGATGTTAGAGTTAGTGTTGCTCAAGCTTATAAGAATATGGCTAAGGGATATATTCGCCGTGATGGCGATCGCATCACTGATGATATGTTTAACAACCCTGAAATCTTAGGAATACAGGAGGGCAAGCTCTTTTTTGAGTGGGTAAAGTATGCAGTGAACTAATACCTGAGCGGTTAACCATCTTGAGAGTGTGCAAGTATATGGGCTGGTCGCTAGTGGATTTACAATATTTTAAAGATTTGCATCACTTGAATGAGTGGCTTATTGAAATCATCAAAGAGATGAAGCGAGAGCAGCAAGAAATAAACAAGACTAAAAATCGCCTTTAAGCCCTCTATTTTTTTAAAAATGATGAATCATACCATCATGTATATTAAAACCTTTTAAAAATGATTTTCGCGGCGTTGGCAGGGTAGATAGTCTCTAAGAGTGATTGTGATTTTCTAAAATATCCCTTTTTTAAATTAGAACGTAGCTAATAATTGTGGCTTACGTTTTTTTCTTTTGTTTTTCTTTTTTATTTTTCTTAATTTTCAACAGACTATCTTTCAAAAAATTTCGCGTGCGCTTTTATGTGTGTATTTTCTGCTTGTTTTTTTTTGAATGTTTTCTTTGAATATAGTAGAGCGGGGGAATCAACACTTCCGTAAATTAGAAATCCTCATTTACGTGAATTAGGATTCCCTGTTTACGTAAATGAGGAATCCTCCGTTACGTAAATGAGGGGTTGCGCAAAATGGCGAAACAGTTGATATTACAGGTTTTGGCGGATGTTGGTAACGCCATCGCTGGGTTGAAAAATGTTGGCGGCGCTTTAGATGACATCTCCAAAAAAGCAAAGGACGTTGGTGGAAAAATGACGGACTTTGGAAAAAGTCTTGGTGCTGTGACCACTGTCCCAATCGTCGCTGCTTTAGGGGCTGCAACTAAGACGGCGCTAGATTTTGACACCCAAATAGGTGATGCTGGGCGTGCATTGGATTTGCAAGGAGCTAAACTGGACAATTTCAAAAAGCAGATATTAGAAACTGCGCCAGCATTAGGACAAATGCCGACTAAGTTTGCGGAGATTGCCACGGAAGCTGGAAAGCTAGGTATAGCTGGCGATAAGGTAGTGGAGTTTGCTCAGTTGGTTAGCAAAGGTGTGATGGCGACAGGTGCCGATGCCATTGAAATGTCAAAAAACCTTGCAGCGCTTCAAACCATTACTGGGTCATCTGCGCAGGATATGGAGAAGTTGGTTGCTGCCGCTAACAAGGTAGATGATGCCATTGGTGGTTCCACGCCTGAAATCTTAGAATTTGTCCGCCAAACTGCTGCCGCAGGTAAGCTTGTGAATATCAACACAAAGGAACTGGCAGCGTACGGTGGCGCGATGCAAAGCTTAGGCATTCAAAACGGCGTAGCTTACCGTACTATGGGCAAGCTCATCACCACACTAGCTGCACCACAAGTGCTATCCAAAAACCAAATTGAAGGACTCAACGCTTTAGGTATTAGTGCGACCGAAATGGCGGCGAAGATGAAGGAGTCTGGTTCAGGCGGGGTGCAATTCTTCCTTGACAAAGTTAAATCTATTGCCACAACTGACCCACAGCGAGCGCTGGGTGCAGTTAAAGAACTAATTGGTGCGGACTTTGGTGACGAAGTTTTGACAAGTGCTTTAGCCGTAGATAAATTTAAAGAAGCACTAAAGTATGCGGGGGATGATGCCGGGAACCTTGCCAAATTTCAAGCAGAGGTGGAAAAGAAAACCCAAGGAGTTGCAGGTCAAATTCAAGTCTTTAATGCTAACCTGGCTCAAGTAGGTATAACTATTGGTTCTGCCATCCTTCCTGCGCTAAATTCTTTACTCAGTATTTTGCTGCCAGTCATTCAAGCATTTGGGAAATTTGCAGAAGCTAATCCGGTATTGGTGCAGATAGGTGTGGGTGTTGCGGGATTGGTTGCTGCGATCGCACCTCTTATCATCATCATTGGCTCACTTATCACCGCAGCTGGTAGTATAGGCGCGGTAATGGGAACAATTGCTCCAATACTTGCTGGGGTAACAGCGGCTGTTGGTGGTGCAGTTGCTGCTGTTGTCTCAGTACCAGGGTTGATTACTGTAGCGATTGCTGCGGCAGTCGCAGCTGTGGCATACGGAGTTTATCAAATCGTTACCCATTGGGATTCCATCAAAGCTGGCACAGCAGCAGCCTGGGACGCGGTTGTTGCTAAGATTGGGCAAGCAAAGGATGCGCTCTCGCAGAAGTGGACAGAACTGACAACCGCAGCAAGCACAGCATGGACAAATATCCAAAACACCATAAACCAAGCGGGTGCTAACATTCAAGCAAAGTGGACAGAACTCCAAACCAGCGCAGGTACAATCTGGGCTAGCATTCAAGCCCAGGTGCAATCAGCAGGGACGGCTATCTCACAAAAGTGGGTAGAGGTGCAAAATGCAACGAGCGCAGCGTGGACGGGCATTGTTGCTAAAGTCCAAGAAGGTGTAAGTACTGCAACCAAGGCGCTATCTGGTCTACCTGCTGCTTTCCAATCTTCCATGTCCAGCGCCTACAATGTTGTCCGCAATACGATGGCGCAAATCATCAAAGCAATTACGGACGCAGTATCTTCAATGGTTAACGCGCTCAAGAACGCTGGCGCAAGTATGATGAATACCTTAGCTGATGGAATCAGAGGTGCCGCCAGTGCCCCAGTAAACGCGGTACAAGGCGCTATGAGTGCGGTAAGGTCATATTTACCAGGAAGCGACGCTAAGCTAGGTGCGTTGTCAGATTTAACGGCATCTGGTCGCGCACTCTTGCAAACATTCGCCGACGCGATGATGAGTAATGTTGCTCCAGTCCTTAAAGCTGCTTCTTCGGTTGCAAGCGCTGCGATGCCTAGTGAGCAAAGAGCGCCAATGTTGATGGGAAATAATTCCTCATCCAGCATCACCATTAACTTTCAACCAACTGTTAACCTTTCAGGGTCTGCAAATCAGGATGATGGTAGAAAGTTACTTGCGCAAATGGAAAAATGGTCGAGTGAGATTTTGGATCTTTTAGATCGCAATCGTAGCAGAAATAATCGGAGGTAACATGGCAGTAAAGCGTCCTATTATTAGCTATGTGTCTATCAACTCTAGTGTTGGGACTACTAGCATTGGAAACTATATCAGCGATTTTTCATATACCGAAGAACCTGGCTTTGGTCGCTCACATTGTGAATTTACCCTTGACCCTAGCGCAACGCTTATTCCTCAAATTGGTGATGCGGTAGAAATTCAAGTGAAATATTCTTCTGATCCTGCCCCCAATAACATCACCACAGGAACCCATAAGGTAAATGACGTTATTTATGACCATGCCCGCAAGGTTTACAACATTGGCATGAGTGCATTTGATTTTAATGGTGGTGCACTCAATGAAATTGGGTACAGCTATGACAATGCTAGTATCAGAGCAATTGTAGATACCCAAGCAACACAACTTAGTTTGACTGTCAATAATTTAAGCAACATCTCGGGTGCGATCGCAGGGTTTCAAACCCAAAACTCATCCAGTCAAACCGTTTACAGATTCTCAGGTAAAACCCGCGCTGAAATCTTAGAATCCCTTGCCCAGCAATATGGATTTTTGCTTAGAGTTAAAGCTGGAACCATTTTCTTCTATGATTTTTTAGATTTTGAAAATGCTTCTCCAGTACTCACGCTTTCACCAACCAGTATTGCTAGTGATTCAACTGCGCAGGTTCGCTTTTCTACTGATGGAGTTTATAGCGCAGTGCGTGTTCAGTACATGAGTGGTGGCTCTCCTATCACCAGTGACTTAAGTATTCAGTACGCTAATGTGACCAATCGCATTCTTAACTTGCAATCAAAAGGAATCCTTTATAACGGAGAAAGCGCAGCGCGGTTCGCCTATGGGGCTGCTAAAGACAATAACAAAGAACAACAGGTTTTTACTGCTACGACTGAAGGCAACTGGCTTTATGTCTTGGGTGCGATCATCCAACTTTCTGGGTTTAATCAGGGAAATCATAAATACTTTCTTCGCAGATGCGTTCACACACTTAGGCAATCTGATTCATGGCGTACCATGATAGAATTGCAGCGAGTATTTAACATTTAGCTGGTTACCGTAACGTTACGATAACCATTAAAATGAGCGCAAAACTATGTCTCTTCAATCTGGCAGCTTTGGCACTATCACCTTTGCTGTACCGGAAGTCTTAAAGATTGCGGTGCAGCAAACATCAGGATATGTTGAAATTCCGATTATCAATGGCTTCTCTCGTGTTCACTGGATATCTGACGAGCTTGATAGGATAAAAGTAGACTTTAAATTTAGCTCTATGCCTGGTGTGGGCTACAATACAAGCGCTAAAGCTCGGTTAGACTTGCTCCGCGCTGAAAAAGGTTCTACCACGCCTAAAGCGCTTACGATAGCAGGCGAAAACTTTGGTAATTACTTAGTGAAATCTATCAACTGGGAGGTGATATCCCAGGCGGGGACTATGAAACCTATAGTTGTAACTGCTCAGGTAGAATTTCTAGCGAATCCAATTTAAGGGAGGCAGTAATAAGATGAATAATTTTCTCCCTGGAATCATAGCCAGCCTCAACCAACGCTTGCTTTAATCCCTGTTCCAATTGTTTTGGTGACGCACTTGTCCCCTCCAAAAATGGGGAGGGTTCCAAGCCCCACGATTCATCATGGGGTAAAACAGATCCACCCAAAAACCCTCCCCATTTTTGGTACGTGTTAGACCCCCGTGACATCAAAGTACGCTGTTGATATTCACCTTGTGCATCAATCTTCCCCGTGCCTTGGATTGCTTTCATTCGGTTTAAACCTCCGGCATAATGACTGGAATGGGTTGATTCTTGTGCTTTCGATAGATGAGGAAGTCACTGTCTAAGGTCAAGACTTCGCTGCTAGGATACAGCTCTGCCATTCGTACTAAACTTGCATCGGCGAAGGAGATGGGAACGGAGCGATACCGGGTTAATAGCTCGGTGATTGACTCAACTTCCAAGTTAAACTGAAAAGCTACCAAAATTTGCTGACTTTTTAGTAATCCAACTAAAGTTTCTCGCCCATTATTCACACGCTGCAATAAGAACCATGCTTCTGAAAGCACTGCTTCACAGGAGAGTAGTGGAGGTTGGATTGTAGCAAGTTCTGTCGTTACCCAGGAGTGATGGTGATCGCGGCGATCAATAAGGGCTATGAGGGAACCAGTATCAAGGAGAACTTGCTGACGCATCAGGTACCATATCCTTTCATGTACTCAGGATTAGTAGAAAGATCTCCAGGACCAGAGCCTGCACCGATATAGGCTTGGGCTGTTTCTAAGAACGATTGAACTGGTTCTATGTTCGCGGATGGTAATCTTTGCCGCTTGCTTTTGAGAAACTCTGCAAAGTCCAGAACCTCTTGTTGCTCGGCAGGAGACAGTGTTTGGAGTGTTTCAATGACTTGTTGTTGAATGGGTTGCATAGGGAAAATCTTCGTCTAGCATTAAGATCAATTATCATGCATGATATAGCAGCGCCGGTAATAGTACACCTGATATCAAAACTGATAACAGTACAGCAGTAAGACAGTAATTGATGGGAGAACTAGACAACATGCTGACGTTAGAGAAATCTTTCTCAAGCGATTAAGCAGTTCAACAGAATAGCTCAAATACAGGTAGAAGTATGTTTGTAGAAGCTAGTGAGAAAGAACACGAAAAAACTTGAACCCTCTCCCCCTAATACAGCACTGAACACAGACTATCGTATAGAAAAAGTACAGACAGCCTGACAACACTTTTCTACACCTCGTAGAGAAAGTATCTATACATAGGTTCACAAAATCAGAGTCAACAATATATCTATGCAACGCTGCAAACTCTATGTTGTGTTCGCGTTAGAGAAAGATTTACATGACGGTGAAGCGTGCAAAAGGAACCAGTTGTCAATCACGCAGCGTGCCGTCAAGCCAGAGGCTTATCGCCTGTGAAATTGACCTTGAGATTGTTGAACTTCGTCAGCAAGAATCATACATATCGGCTACTTTTTTTTCATCAAAGAAATTGATCCTGGGGGATAATCAGACAGAAGAAATGTTTTGTCTGTTAACTCACTTCTTGACAATGACCCCTCTTGCCCTGGTTCATTCCATACGCGAGCGCAAGCAGTTGCGACACCTAGCACCTGTTGACGCTCAACAAAAACTCATTCAAATGTGGCTGCACGGCAAAGCGACTTTAACTCAGTCAGCTTACCAACGCATTATCACCAAGTTTTTGGGCTTTGTGGGAAAATCCTTACTTGAAGTCACGCTTGAAGATTTACACGATTACTGGATGCAATTGGAAGCAGAGGGAAATTCTCCAGTCACCCAAGAAAATCACCTGTCGGCTATCAAGTCGCTGTTTTCTTTCGCTGCCAAGATGGAGTATATCCCCTTTAATGTCGGCTGCGCTCTCAAAGTTAAGAAATCTGACGACAATCTGACTGAGCGCTATTTGACGAAAGTTGAGGTGGACCTGCTCATTAATGGGGCTACAAACACTCGTGATTTTATCATCTTAACTTTACTTTATAAAGGAGGATTGCGAGTGAGTGAACTGTGTGGGCTTACATGGAAAGATTTGATGCCACGCGGCGACGGTGGACAAATAACGGTACTAGGGAAGGGGAATAAACGGCGTTCTATCCGACTGCCATTAGACCTTTGGCAGCTTCTTTTAAGCTTGAGAGGAAATGCCCCACCTGATGCCCCGGTGTTTATTAGCCGCAAAACCAAAGGACACTTGCACAGACAGAACATTCACCCGATTGTTAAGGCTGCTGCATTGCGTGCAGGGGTGAATGAAAAAGCTTCGTGCCACTGGTTGCGCCATGCTCATGCCACGCACAGTATTCAAAAGGGTACGAACCTTGCTTTGATTCAGAAGACTTTGGGACACAGCAATATCGCGATTACTAGTAAATACTTACACGCATTGCCTGATGATAGCAGCGCTTTGTATTTGTAGGATATTGACCCAGAGGAAGACGGGACTGGCTTTAGTTCGGCAGTTGTACTCTCAAGGGTTTGAGCGAGAAGATGTTCTTAATTTATTGGCTTTTGTAGACTGGTTGAAATATGTCTACGCTATTGGCTTAAAGCCATATTTTTCAAATAAGTCATTCAATGCCTCAGCTAACAGTGTTTGGACAGTTTTATCTTGCGAGAGTGCCAGTTGCTTCAGTTGCTTAGATACAGCTGGGTCGAAGTGACCAGCGATTGCTTTCTTACCCTGCCTGCTTGGTGGTAGTTCGGGTTTTAAAGTCGATGACTGCTGCTGCAACTCTTCCTGTTTGGGTTCGCTAAAATCTGGTTTTCCTGATGCTTTGTGCAAAGCAGCCGCTAGGTTTGGTTTATTAGCCATGACTATACATGTTGACGTGTATACAAGTTTATATGTTTACATTATAAGTTGTTTACCGGGGTTCCGACTGGAAAAATAAGCCGTTGCGGGGTTTTGACTGGGAAATGAGCGTCGCATTTGGGCGAAGAAAATGAGCCAGCCTTTGTTGGTTGATTCGTCGGTGCTCACAGGTATTCGTTGTAATAAGGCTGGCTCATTTTCCCAGTTGGAACCCCGCTACGCCTTGGTTTTTGTTGATTCGTCGGCGCTCACGGGTACTCGTTCTTTAAAGGCTGGCTCATTTCTTTGCCCAAGTGCGTCGCCCTCTTGGGTTGATTCGGAAGCAAAACTACGTTCCGCTCCGCTAACACGATTTATCGTGTTGTTATTAGGGCGTCGCGGGGTTCCGTCTGGGAGAATGGGCAGGCTTTGTTTTTGTTGACTCGTCGGCGTAGTTGTGTACTCGTTGTATGAAGCCTGCCCATTCTCTTTGCCCAAATGCGTCGGCTTATTTTTTTATCCCAATGCGTCACACATCCACTTGTAAACTTGTTGGATTTCCTCGGCAGCTTTGCCCAGAGGCTCGTACTCCTGTGCTGTTTGTCCTGCGGTGAGCGAGTGAACGAAAGCAGCGCGTTGACCTATCCTAATAGGGGCGATAGAAACGCCTAATGGTGCGATTGCGCGGAGCGCAGACGCCTTCAGGCGTATCGCTTCTACTGCTTCATCAGCCAATGAACCGCGAGGGGGAACAGCGTTGAGGACAACGGTTGCTGTTTTAGAAGCCAGATTGACCAAATCAATGGTGTCACCAATTGCGCGTAAATCAAGAATCGCTGGGCGGCAGGGAATCAAAATCAAGTCAGCAGCACGGATAGCAGCTAAGGCAGCAGTTTCTGAATGGGGAGCCGTATCAATAATGGCTAAGTCTGCACCATTATTGACGGCTGCTTCCAGAACTTTTGGCAAACGGGCGGCTTGTGCTGAGACGACAGCAGGGATTTCTTGTTTTCGACTGTCTCCCCAGCCAGCCGCAGAAGCTTGTGGATCTAGGTCGATAATCGCTGTTTCTTTGCCATCAATACAGGCTGCAACTGCTAAATGCACAGTCAGGGTGGTTTTGCCTGCACCACCTTTTCTAGAGATGATAGCAACTGTTTTCATGTCGAGAATACTACATTTTAACTTGTATACATGTTGATACTTTTATATGTATACACGTTAGAGTGTGTACTTGTAGATTATATGCCAGCCGTGAGATAAATGGCTCTATTAAGAGTGGACAATACGTCAGAGAAATCTTTCTTCAGCGATTTCTAGTTTTACAAGCGCTAACCTCACTTTTTGTAAGCATTGCGAGAGCTTTGGGTACACTTGTAGCACACCAGCAATAATCATGTCAGCGACTTCGTGAGCTTCTTTTGGAGAGGGCACTAAGCTTCTTACAATAGAGATGGCTGATAGGCGCACCCGTGTTAGGCACCATTGGCTTGAACTGTATACATTTGTAAGCAGTGTATACAGAAAGCATTACACGAAATGGCTCAAAAGTGGAATGCTGAAGGTCTTTAGGCATGGGGTTAGCTTACCCAAGTAGGTCGTACCCAAATTTCCTGCTTATCTGCTTCTCGCCATGAAAGAACGCGATAATGACCGCGCCGAAAATGACCCACAGGGCTATTATGAGTACCACCTTGGGGAGATTGGCGTTGATGCTTATATTCTTTGCCAACCCAGATAAAATTGCGTTCTGCTTTTGGGTCAGGTCTGCGTTGATGTTTGCTGATCTTTGTGATCGCATTAACTGATTCCGGTTTCCTAGAAATCATGTACAACAAAATCTGAAACACCAGCCCACTAACCTGATTGATAAAAAGCGCTTCTGTTTGCGCATTGCCGTTGACATAATAGTTAAAACCAGCAATAGGATGCTCATTTTCTGGGCTAGGCAATTCTGTCGTGCTAGAGTAAATGTAATTAAGATCTAGCGACGTTACCCATCGAAGTCTGAAAGAATCTATCCCTTTTCTGTTAACGATGTTGTGCTTTATATTGAACCCGCATTTAGCGCCTACGTATTTAAGATAGGCGTTATCTCTTTTCTCCTCATGAAATGGTTCAAGGAAATTAATTAAAAGCCAATTAAGACTATACCCATCTGGACTTATCAGAGTATTCTGCGGTAACATGATCAATGCTCTGTCAAATGGCATTCTTAAACCCCACAATTGGCTTGGAGGTTGAGAGTTGATAAATCCCTCCATCAACTCTTTTGTGAGCGCGTAAACAGGGAAATTTGGTGATAGTGTCGCTTGCCAAAAAGCATAGGTGCAAGCTCCCCAAGTAGGGTCTAATGTTTTGTTTAGTTGCACAGCTTGCGGGATGGTGATTAATTGAGTTGCGATCTCTGTTGCAACTTCCTTATATTTTGAATAACCCGCGTGATCGCAGAATGCTCTTGAGGTTAATTTCTTGTACTCAGGAGACTTTTTGCATTCTTTAATAATCCAATCTTTTATTTTGTTAGCTTCTTCTACTTTCATTCTACTTTGGAGAGGAAGAGGATTTTCGCTGAGGTTTAGATGACTTTTTGGGTTTAACTTTCTGCTTCAATTTGCGCGTTTTGGCTGCATTCTTCGCATGATGATGAGCATCATAGCGTAGATGGCAAGGAGCACATAAACAACGAAGATTGCTCGGGTGACAGTTTAAAGGAGTGTGATCGCTATGAGAAACAGTCGCTACAAATCGCACAGGTTTCTCGCAGCATTCCAAATATAACTTTTTTGATTTGCGAGCTAGCCGATACTTAAAATCATCCCAGGTTTCGCTAGGGCGACGGCAAGGGCGATTACACTCCTCGCAAGTCCAATTAGCTTTATCTTTAATTGCGACAGCAATCTGCTTCCAATCCTTCGGGTATAGTTTTTTGTTTTTGGCACTAATGGGCATTTTATTTAACCTTGCTCCATAAAAACCCCACATAAGCGTTTAAAGCTGAATAACCAGGGTTTATGCCCTTTTGGAATGGGTCATAAAGTCCTGGTGTTATCAACCGTTTGCATTCAGCCTCTGGAGTCCCTACGTAAATATAAAATCTTCCTTTTTTATCTACTTCGCAATTATGTGGTTCCAGTTGACTCCATGCTTTTAGCAGTTGATTCCGTTTATTTGCTTTGCATAGATGCGTTTCCTGAAGTTGAGAGATCATGGTACTCCTAGGGACTGGGCTTTCCCAGCCTATTTGTTTACTACGCTAACTTAACAATCAACCTAGAAACTTTGACCATTTCCGCAAAGCTATGGCACCTCGCTTGAATTTTTATTAAGTAATGACGCTTAAGGAAACTTCGCGCTAATGTGCGGAAAACACAAGGTATGAAAAAATCTCGAATTGTAAAAGCTTCAGCAAAATTTCTGCCCATTAAGGCAGATGCGTTCGCGTAGCGGCTCCTTTGGAGCATCGCTTTTACCGCTATTTTAACCTCAGCCCAAGTATGAGCAAACTTTACGGTTGGACTTACTTCCAAGCTGCCAACCTCTCCTTCCTTATCTTCCTCGCACTCCTCTTGGCTATTGTCGTGATAGGGTTCGTTAGCGCACCCCTGGCTATACTCGTAGGCTACTAAGGCAGCGATCGCCTTATCCCTATCGAACACCCAGCCATCTTTCGTCTCAAACAGCGCGTCCCGGTCAATGCCAGCAACACCCAGATAACCCCAGAGTCCTTGCCTGTCCCAGCCATCAAAACGCGTCGGCTCAGCTTCTGGTTGCACTTGCGGCTGCTCAGTTTCTTGTTTATCCTCCTGTACAATACTTGGCAACCCTAATGCCCACTCTTTAAGCTCTGTAAGGTTTTTGAAGCGATGCCCTTGGCTTTTATATCCGGAACTTGTCTTCTCTACCAAGTAACCTTTGCTGGTTAATATTTCTTCTACTTCTGCAAACTTCAAGCGTGTCATCTGTTTCTCCTTGCCTCTATGCCAATAATGTCATATAGTAAATCAAAAGTCAAGTTGGTTATCGTAACTTTACGATAACGAGAACTAAGCTGCAATAGCGGTCGCAGCTTGGCGCAAGAAAGGAACCAATACCCCAGTTTCCATTGCTGCTATGCGATCTATTAGCAAAAGCCAACCACGCTTGGATCTTAAGTCTAATCCTACGGTAAGCCCACGCTTCTTAAAGTGCTGTGTCTGTGTGCAAAACATACCCATTTTTTGGGCTAACTTAAAAGCTGCGTTTTTGATTTCCTGTAATTTGCGCTCCATCTTTTTGCTCTCCGTGTCTTTATATTTAAAATATGATTTATTGGGCATACTATAGCAAGTAGGGTTGTGCCAGTTGTTTTCGGTGATATTCTGGTTATGGTAAAGTTACGATAACCAGGGAACTGGGGATCTTGTTTGCGTAGCGTGCCCATAGGGCGATCTCCAGGTCATTATCTATGACCAATATCTCACATATACTCTTGTGATTTCGCCTTGGTAGCCGCCTTTTAAGCTGCATCGTTCGCCGTTCTTAAGAAATTCTTCCCAGCATTGTTCCCCGCTTTGTATAGATTTTTCTGCATCTTGTAAGTCAGTTCTTACATTTAATTCGTATGATCTTAAAACTTGTAGCATTTTAATGTTTGTTACTTGACGTTTTCCTTTAGCGCTTAAGGTAGCCCATAATTTAGGGTGTTTACGATTTAGGGCTTCGATAACTTTTACTGGGTTAAATTCAATTCTGTAAGCGTTTGACATTTCGTTCTCCTTGGTGTTTCTTATCTTTATACTTATAGTATGATTTATTGGGCATATAAAAATCATGTAGATTGTGCCACTTTAGAAAAGTGGTATTGGTTATGGTAACGTTACGGTAACCGGGATCAAGGGTGCGTTTCCGTCAATCCTCTACAACCATAAGGATTCCAGTATTTACAAGAGATTCTAGAAACTTTTTGCAGCTTTGGGTAGAAATTGATTGGGCTACGTTTTCTCCATATGCGATCGCTGTCCGGTCACGAAAGTTCCGCATATAAGTTTTAAGATCGCATTCTTCCCATTGACCCTTGAGGCTGGTAATAACCTCAACTGGGGATCGTCCTTCTATAACACGATGATCGGGATCATCTTTAACTTGGTACCTCATTATGCAACTCCTACCAAATCGTTGGTTCCTAATGTAATTGTACGTTGGCTGTAGTAAGAGCGTAAATCTACGGTAGATGCGGAGGTTAATACGGCATTGAAGATTTTCAACCAACCTTCTTTGCCTCGTAGATCAGCGTTGATCCCGTTTGCTTTTGCCCATGCCTTAACACTTTTGCTGTCAGCGAGTCCCAAACCTCGGTAAACTTCTTTTTTGATGTCGGTTAATTTTGTGGGTGCTGCAACTGGCTGGTTTGCGGGGATCAAAGCTTCAAAGCGAGCGCGGAGGGTATCACAGTTAGCTGCGATCTCAGCATCTATTGAGCGAATTACAAAGCTTTGGATGAGTCGTACCCAGTTAGAAATTTTTTGCCCGTCTACGCTTCCGCTGTGTTGACGAAACTCGATTGTGCCGTGGCGTAAGTAAGATGCGATGTTCACTTTGTAATATCGGCTGTTGTTAAACACTTCTTCTAATATTTCTTGTACAGATGTGCATCTGCGTAATTTGGGTTGATTGATTCTGGCAATGCTTTGACAGTAGTAATTGTTATCGCCTCTACGGCTACCAGGCATAATCAGGTCAAATACCGCTTCGTTCTCGGCGTAGTTGATGATTACTGATTTGATTTGGTTAAGTGTTAGACCTGCGGCATCTATGTGTACATGTACGCCACATTTTTTGTTAACCTTGCCTACTTGGTCTAGTACATTGCAAGCTGTGATGATTTCAGCGATCCCCTCTTCACCTAACAGTGGAGGGGAAACCAACTCATACCCGCAGGAAGAATCAGTAATAACTTTCCAATATCCGCGCAAGCTGTGGTTGTAGCCTTCAGCTACTGCGTTGATTCCTGCTTGGCGCAACTTGTCGGCGATCTCATCTAACCCTAAATCACTTACAAATTCAATTTCTACTCCGTAACGTCTCATTTGCCTTTCTCCTTGGTGGTTGTTTTCTATATTGATAGTATGCCCAATTAATCACATAATTACTGTAATCCTTGTGCCACAACCGAAGCAGGCACAACGGCTGGTTATAGTAACGTTACGGCAACCAAGAAAAAAAGAGAATATGCATCCTCTTTGCACAATTTTTCATATTAGCATTAGCTTATCGCACAACGGAGGGGATCACTTTACCTAGTTCGCTGTGTATAACTTTAATGGTTTCAGGAATTTCTTGTACTGGGGTATTAGTGAGCGCAATCACTGATTTGCAAAGCGCTTCAAGCCCCTGGTTTTGTGTTGCTTTGACTGTTATTTGCCAATTATAAGCCCAGTCTATTGCTAGGCGAATATGCAACTGAAAGTAGTTTAGTCCGTCTGCGCCAACATGGGTTAGTGCGGCGATCGCTTCTCCTAGGTGTTCGTGAACTCTCAAAAGATTATTGTCCATCGTTTTTTAATTCCTCGATAGGTTGCATTTCCTGTGTTTGGTGAACTATTGCAGATGAAATAACTGCGGAAGCGCTCAGTAACGCCAATAAGACCAAGATAATAAATCCTACTGTACTTTTATTAGGGAAGTTTGCTTTTTTGTTGGTTTTGAGACTATCCCCAATAAATTGATAGGCGAGATGAACCATCGGCATTTCCCAACGCCAAAAAACGAACCATTCTCCGTGCACTCGATTCCCTTTGAAACGATTATGGAGTTTGCTTTCAATAGCCGCCATGTCGTCAACTGCAATATATCTAATGCAATCAATTGGACATGGGGCTTGCTGTCCATTTAACTCGATGTGGCGGCGCTTAGGGTTATTAGACTTACCGATCTTGTATCGGCACACAATAGGAGAAAAAATTCCATAGAAGCCAATTGCTTTCATCAAGTACACATGCCCATCCTTGGCAGCTACTTCCGCAGGATATCCGTAACGCTCCGTATAAGTTTCTAGTAATTCAGCAGCCAGTTCGCTGTCATCATTTGCTAATCTGTCAATCTCAAAAGAAACACTGGTAGATGTATTCCTTTTTGTCTTCAAGTAGATATTGTGGAGTTGCTTATCGTAACTTTTGGTGTTGTCAAAAATATACATTGTTTCCTCTAAGTATTTATTCTTTGTGCCCGTTACCGTAACGTTACGGTAACGAGTGAACAGTTAGGCGGATGTACACAGAGTGTTTAAGCATGTGTCTAGGATTTACGCGCTAATCTTTTAATAAATACTGTCTTGAGCGCTTTGAAAGTCTAAGAAAGCTTGTTCGATGTCAACTGGGAGTTCGGAGCGTTTTTGAGTGGCGGCGATCGCCTCATCTAACAGTTGATTGTTAGATTCTTCGACTTGCTTTTGTGCTTTGAGTTCCCGAATCTGTTCTTTAAGGTTCTCAATGGTTGCGCTCATCTCTCGGTTTTCATGCTCTAACTTTTCAACATTATTCTTGTTAAAGCGACTGCTAACGCCTGCGTGAACGATAGCATATTCCAAGGCAGCTTTTTGAGAACCAAATTGACGAGTTAATTGGTCAAGCTTGGGTTTAAAGCTAGGGTCAATGCGAACAGTAACTTTAAAGTAATTGTCTTCATAAACCTTGCGGCATTTTTGTGTGGAGGTCATTACTTCTTGCATGATTTCCTGTTAGTAATTAACGAGTTTGTAGGATGGGTTTTGAGGGATGCATGGTTCGCGCTTTTGCTTATTCTTGTTGCGTGAATCGTTGCGTGAGAGGTGCGAGGGGTGGCGCGATTTGAACGGAAGAATCAAGGTTTGAGGTTTGCACAAGGTGGTTCACACAAACCACTTTTATCGCGGCGATAAAAAAATCTGCCTTGTGCGAATCTTGCGGATTTTCAATTCATCGTGAGATTTCCTTCAGAATTAATAATAATTAGATTTGCCTCTTTCAACTCTTGGATTGCATCGTTTCTATCAGCACCATAAACATGAGCTATTCTTGCAACTGCCCAAGGTTTTAACGGTTCACCTCCCATCTTTCGGCTCATCTTATCAATTGCTTCCATCATCTTGATTGCGTTATCAGATAAATCTAAATCATCAAGGACATTATTGCTTCCCTTGTTAGTTTCAGGCGCTTTTGTTAGTTCTTGCGCTATTGATTGTGCAAGCTCATTTACCTGCTTATTAAACGAAGATCCACGTGTTTTTCCTACTTCTCTAACTGTCTTATTAGAAAGGTCAGGAACAATGCCAATACTGGGAACAGACCCAACAGTTGTGAAAATAATAGGGGAAGTTACGCTGTTATCGCCGATCGCATTGGTTAAAAGTAAGTAAGCTGCCATGATACCTGGTCTGTCCTCCTTACTTACGAGGCTGTTGTTACCAATGACCTGCAACATTGTGCGTACTTCACCTTTTTCTCTACCTCCTACTGTACGGACAAACCCTTGTGAGTAAATATCAAGACTTTCACGGATACTGGCGTCTTCTGCCAGTCCTAAGCTAGCGAGCGCAGCCGATTGGCTATCTACAATTAATGCAACTCCAGAGTCTCGTCCAACGGTGATAATCTGTCGGATCATGCTCATCACGTGACCAAAATCCTTCTTGTTTAACCGTTTCAACTCTTGGAAAGTAGCAAACCAATCTCCGAGGACTAGGCGGATAGGGGAGGTTTCTTTAAGGCGATCGCGTTCCTCGGGAGGCAGTTCTTTTCTGTGGGCAAATTCCCGGTAAACCTGAAACAGCGGTCTGAGAATGTGCTCTAAAACAATACCTGGTTCTTCTTCTTCGTCAGAATCACCTTGATTAAGGTAGTCGGTCAGAAGAAGATTATTGAACACCTGTCTATTTTCTTCTTTAACCCCAGTAAGCTGGTCATTTTTTTGGAGTAAAGCATAGAAGGTGGTGTTTGGGTAATTATTCATTAGCCCTTCTAAAAGGTCTAACTCGGTCGTTGTTTTACCTGTTCCGGTTCCACTTGCGATCAACAGAGATTTTTCAGTGATTCGCATCCCGTTAAGGATGTTTCTCCCTATATCTCGAAAATTAACCCATTTATCTTGACCTTCTACTGGGTTATTCACCATCTCAATTGCTTTATTAACTGCAATGTTTCTGGCTTTCATCCCTTCATCCACGTTTGCAGATTTAGCTGTCACTTTAAATTTAGAAGCTGCAAGCGCTTCCAGGTCTTCTTCTCTTCCTGCCTGTTCTTTCCTTTTCGCGCTCATAAGTAACGCTATTGCTTGCTGTGCCGCAGGAGTTAATTGTTTTGATGGCGGTGCTTCTATTTGCTTTTCTGCGGGTATGTACTCAATAATCTGCGCATTCATGCGCTCGTCTTCAATAATGCTTTTAGCTTCTTTTTTCTTGCGCCGAATTGAAGCAGTACTTAAATGCTTATGATCCAGTAAGCCTGAGTACCCAGCTAAAGACAAGCCTAGTACTGCTGACATTATCCTAATAGACCTATTGAGTACAGCATTAGGGTATAAGCGCACCTCCTCTGTTTCGCTTAGCGAAGTTTTATCAAAAGGACTGCGGATTGAGCCATCCCAGCGCAGTGCGCTAGGAGGAAAAAACAGTAAACCTAAGCTAATAATCGTTGCAGCCGTTGTTTTGACGTGAACATATTCTTCGTCCGCATCTGTTTGAAAAATATCCAATGAATTTAGAAACTTATCGACACTCATTGCACACCTCACAAAAACAGCAACAGAGCTGCTACGATTTGAGTTGCAATACCCAGTATCACTTCTTCGCGTAGTTCTGGATAACACAAGAACAAGTAGATACCAAAAGCATTAATTGCAAGCAGTGCAATCCCAACTCCTGTAACTAAGGCAGTAATCGTTTTTGCTATATACCCTAGTAATAAGAAACAAAAAGTCCCTACTGCCATCCAGCTAATCAATCTGCGTGAACGTTGTAACAAATCATCCATTTTTTCTCCTTGTTATAGCCAGGATGTTACCCTGGCTATAGATTTTGTTTTAAGTGGTGCTTTCACCTTTACCCGCCTTAGCTAGGCGTTCAGTAAAGGTTTTCACCTTTTCTTCTTTTTTCTTTTCCACTGTGCCTTCAATAGCACCCAACATTCCTGGAAGTGCTCCCAGCATTGCGGCTAATTCTGAGTCAGATTTCGCCTGCTTGAGCACTGTTTTAGCAAAGTAACTAATTAGCTCATTTTGGCTTTTGCTTAGCTCTAAAGCTAAATCAGCAGCCGTTTGTTGCATCTTGTATTTTTGCTGAGTCCACTGGACAACCTTGCGGAACTCCCCAAGCGATGTTCTGAACTTTTCTAAGTCTTCTTTGCTTTTACAAAGCCCTACATTTAGCAGTTCTTTGGGCATGAAACGCGGAATATGCGTTCCTGCAACAAAGCTGTCTACTGAATCAAATTCTTTGGCACTGGCGGTCGCTGTACTTGCACCCGCTTTTTTGGCAGTGCCGTTAGTTCCTAATGCTCCCATTAGACTATCCTGAATAAATCATCAACATAAATTTCAAAATCGTCATCATTTACAATTCCATCTATTTCTACGTCACCACCTCCTACAAATAAATTGTCTATAAACTGATCTTCTTCACCGTACAAATCGGTATTTACGTCGCCTACAGCGTAGTTAATTTCTTCGTTTTCTAGATACTGTTCAAAAGCATTCAGTTGAGTTGTTATTCCCTCAAGAAGTTCTGCGGTAGTTAATTCTTGAAACACGGTCTTTTTTGCCACCATACCTTAGTCCAGTAATTTAAATAGATTGTCAATCACCTGCTCAAACCCATACTCATCTGTCCCAAGGGCATCGTAAATACTTTGTACTTTTGGAGAAAAGGGGACAGGTACATACGGTTTAAGCGATATATCCCTACGTGTTCCGCAGTGATAGCATGTTCCTGTGCTGTCTCTTGCTTGTAACCCATCTCCACTATGAAAGCAGTGGTAGGTCATTTTTCTGCAACTATTGCACCAATAATGTCTCATGGCACATTCCTGATAATGTATTGAGTAGTGGTGTTTTGAGGGCTGGGACGGTTAGTCAAAGCGATCGCCCCAGCCCAACTCAAATAAATCACCAACCCTGCGCCACTAAATCCCAAAAGTGCGATAATGACTTCCTTAAGTCCTGATGAAGGAATTTCATCGCGGTAATGACGAACTATCTTATAGCGATCTCCATCCTGGCTAACAAAATGGTTGGTAACATAGACATCGGTTCTATCAACTGTCCGTCTAGTCTTGGTCATCGCTTCCCTCCGGTTACCGTAACTTTACGATAACGGTGAAACTTTAATGCATTTAGTTCTTGAGTCGTAAGCTTGGTTGTTCTTTTGATAGGTTTTTGCCTGCGGCGAGGGAACTTCTCAAACAAAACAACGGCAACACTACTAATTGAACTAAATTTCAAGTCTTGCATTGCTTGCTCTACAGTCATTTTCATGATTAATAAATAGCTGCTATTGTTTTTTCTAAAGCCCAATTAACTGCGTCTAATGGGGCAAAAACAAAAGTGTTGAGAACAAAATAAACGCTTTTGGTGAACATAGCTTTTTCCTCTTTGGTGAATGTTTTTGCAATATCTCTGATAGCTTTTTTACCGTCTGGAAGATTGCGCAAGGAATTAATCGCTTCCATGATTTCTTTTTCTGTTAGTTCCATGATTCGCTGGCTAAGACTTTCTGTCATAGAACTTGGTTTCATCCGTGCTAAAATCTCAGCCAACAAACCAGCTAGATGGAAGCGAGTGTCTGTGTCAAAAAAGCGTTAGCATCCTCCAATGCTTCCTTAGCAGTGGTAGATGCGGCGGTCGCTGTTTGCATGCGGTTACTAATGCCAACTTGCCGTTCCGCAGCTTGTTTTTTGATTGCGTCGCTTGCTTGATTTGTGCGCTCATTACTTGCGGTAAGCCGAGATTTAAGATAACCTTCCCAGATTTTTGACTTTGTGCTTTCGTAAGTCTCAATCTGTGCCAGACTGTGCATTACCGCAGTGGTAACCACATCCTTCATGTCAATGTTTCCGAGCGCTTCTATCAAGGCATATTGGGTTGCTTCTGAATTAATCATCATCTGAGCAATGCTTGCACCATCGCCGTCTGCGGAAATCAAAGCGCCAGTTGGCATGGTGCTTGCTGCTTTGTACTCATCGACGTTTGTCATAAAAAGCTGAACCAAAGCGTCAGGTACTGGAGTATTTGCTTTCCAGTTCACGTCTGGCGCTTTGTCGGTCAGAAGAGTAATCATTTCAGCGACTGAAACGCCTGCGTAGCCTGCTAAGTCTTTAACATTAAAGTTCATGCTGTTTTTTCCTGAATAATATTGTGAAGTACGTCAAATCTTGCTTTTGAATACCACTTTGCGGTGGATTCTCCGGTAATGTAAGCGCGGGTTCTATCAGCAGAACGCACGCGCTTCATTGTTTCTTGTATCCTGCTGACAAACCAGATTTGATAAGGGCTTAATGGCGCTTGCCTATCAAAAGCACCTTCTTCATCTCTAGGTGTGTCGTTTCTAAAACTAGGACTAGATCGCCATGCGAGATCGCACCAAGCGACAACACTAGTCCGAGAGCAATTTAGCAAAGCTGCTAATTCTTTTTTAGTCAGCGAGTAATCACAGTAAATTGATAAAGCATCTAATTCCTCGCCTAAAGTTAAAATCTTGAGCTTAGTTGCTGCCACATTTCCTATGCAATTTTCAAGGTTTGTTGCAGGCAGTTAGTTGTACAGTATCGTTGCGTTCAGTTGGTCAGTCGCTCGTCTGTTTAGTTGACTGCCTACAAAAATTAATATAACGTACTTTAAAAAGTACCGTCAAGTCCTTTTCAAAGTACTTTTTTGTATAAAGTAAAAATACTCAAAAAATTTAGCCGCGAGAAGCGTCGCGGCTAAGATAATAATGTTGATATGAAAACAAGCAGGATGTTTTATGTCATTTAGACCAGACCAACTACACCCTAATATTATCAAGATTACGCCTAGGCGCGGAATCTTTGGTCAAAATCTTGCCGTTTGGTCAACTGGACATGATTATCCAATTGCCACTTTTATGTGGAATATCATCGCTTCTAAGGCTGCGTCAAACCAAGCTGAGATTGAACAGATAGTGCGAGCACGAATGGAGATTACTGGTGAAAATTTTTTGGAGGCTTATAATGCATTGGTTTTAGAATCTGGCATGTTTCGCTTATCCGAAAATGAAAACACCAATGATACCTTGGTTATGAATGCGGAGCTAGTCCAAGCGATTCGAGATGCTGCTGCTGCCGAAGGAATAAGTACTGCGGATTTTCTTAAACAGCGGCTAGGCTTGTAAAATAATTTATTTTCAGCACGATATTGCGGACTGCCTTTTTTTTATCAGCAGTCCTTTTTTAACACTTAAAAAAAAGATGTGCATTTTGTCATAGAATGCACATTTGGTGGATATTAACAACTATCGTAAGTTCAGTCCTTCGTTACGGTAACGTTACGGTAACCGAGGGCTATTTTTTTCTGAGTGAGCAAATTCCTTATAAGTGATCCGAATGGATTCACGAACAAGATCCGTAATACTGCGCCCAGTTTTTTCGCTGACAGCAGCAAGAAGTTCCATCTCAATTTTTGCTAAATTGATTGTGAGTCGTTTACTAACCCATTGCTTTGACATGTGTTTCCTGCTCCATTTCGTGTATATTATGTATTGCGCGGAGAACTGTGCCATTTTGTTTAAATAGCTGAAAAAAACCACTGTAATTAGTACCAAGATAGAAGATTCTAGACCCTGGCACGGGTTTATCACTAGTTGTGCCGTCTGCGTTGATGAATGCGATGCGATCGCAATCCACAAAAAAGCACTCTCGCGTTAGCAATTTAAAGCCATCGCTGTCACCTTTACCTAGGACTAAACCTAAGGAAGTTCTGGCAGTGTTGAAAAATGCGCCGGAAGCCTACACCTATCTGAGTACAGATAAGGTGTAGGTAGTTCACAAGATGTAAGAACCTCAAAATCCGTAGGCATCGTTATTTTGCTCCCCATGCATTAATTAATTCTTCAAGCACTTTTAATTCAGCGGCAAGTCTAGAAACCTCGCTGGACACTGATCTCATGGCTTGACCAACCGTAAAATAATCGCCATCTTCGTTAATAGCTTTTAACTCTCTAGCGATCATGCTTCCCAAATTTTGCAACTCTCGCTTGTACTCTCTAAGAGTTGCTTTTCTTTTGTTACTAACTGGTAAATCCATCTAACAAAGCTCTAATTGCATAGAAATAACTGGCACAGAAAGCGTTTCTGAGGTATTAGGCAACTTACTCCAATCAATGTCCTCTAATATGGCAATGCCACCTACATTGTCATAAACTGGTCTATTCGGGAGAAAGTAAAGCTTTTCTTTTGACCTGGTTATAGCAACATATACCAAATTCTCTTCTTGTATTTCTTGGTTAGAATCATCCCGCTCTGGCGGCAATTCATCACTTGCAATCAGCCAGACAGTCTGTGCTTCGTCACCTTTGGCTCTGTGGATTGTAGAAAGGATAACACACTCAGACGTAGAATCCACAACAAAAAGTTCCAGGATGCGATCGCAGAACTGATGAATAGTTGCACACTGATTGCCAAAAGAATCATAACAAGACTGCAACGCATGAGCAGTGTCGGTCATGGTGTCCGCCATCAAATCATCGTCTGCATTTTCAATTGCAGACTCAAGCCACTCATGCAAATGATAAGTAAATCGTGCCATTGGGTGATGCCCAAGAACATCCTGCGCCGTTGAACACAAACCTTCTGCAATATCTTTGCCCCTAATTTGCGCTTTAACGCCTCTCAACACCAAGTCAATGCAGGTTCGTACCAGTGGTGCGGTCATTCGGCTAAGGATCAAATCGTCGGCACGCACGTTCTCATAAAAGAATGCGTGGTCAATCGTCTGCATAACTCCTTTGATCGCATCTGGCTTAGCCTGAATGTATGGTATAATTTGCCGTGCCAGTTCAATGTGTGAACTTGGACATCGATAAGAAACAGGCAAAGGTAACTGTACGCAATTGAATTCACTTCTAAGCATAGGAAAAGCATCCGCAAGCGCACCAGCAAAGCTAAAAATAGATTGTCTTTCATCACCCACAACAATTATGCGTGCGCCATCTTGTACAAACTTCCTATACAAAGACTGCATAACTGCATTGGTATCTTGGGCTTCATCTACCATCAAAATCTGGACTTTGCCTAATGGGGATAGCTGCCACTGATGAGGTATGTACAACAAGTCGTCAAAATCGAAAATTGCTTTTTCGCTGGCTTGTTTGTTGCCCTTGATTATGCAATCCATCGCTAACTTAATTGCAAAGAATTTTAAATTCCCAGGAATAACAACTCCATACTCTCTAAGCGCTTCTGCTATTTCTCGAAATTTAAAGACTGGCAAAGCAATTCTAATAATGTGGCATACGCTGTAGATTGCTTTTGTTAAACTTCTGAGCGCTTTTTCGTCTGAATTATTGAAAGAATAATCTGCTGTTCCTTGTGATATTTCGCGGATCATGTTTTGAATAGCAGAGTGCGCTAGCTTCCAATACTTATCGTTATCAATTAACAAACCTCCTTCAAAGCTATGAGTTGCTTTCATACACATTGCATACCCATAGCCGTGTGCCGTCCCTACCTTTACTCTACTTGGCACTTCCTTTTCTAGCTTGTCAGCGACCGATTTGTTAAAACAAAAGATTCTGATTTTTGTGTTGCTGGGTAGCCAGTGAACTATTCCCTTGAGAGTTGAAGTATTATGAGTAACGGTAAAATCAGACAACAAAAATCTCCCGTTTCCATCAAGAGTAAATCCAAAATATTCACCCTTACCAATTGGCTCTACTGTAATACCTGTACGCAAAACATCCTTGCATTGTTTGCGCTTTGGCACTTGTCTGTACAAAGATGGAATCAGAGAAACATCACCACTGATAGTAATTCTGTAATAGTTCCTTGGTTCACTCCATCCTGCAAGCTTAACCGATTTGATTGAACTATAAGCAGCAAACCCAAGGGAGCGAGCCAAAAAAAGGATATCTTTGTTTAATTGAGCGTACTTGGTGACAATCTCGTAGTA
Source organism: Brasilonema angustatum (assembly GCF_059505445.1). Taxonomy (NCBI): domain Bacteria; kingdom Bacillati; phylum Cyanobacteriota; class Cyanophyceae; order Nostocales; family Scytonemataceae; genus Brasilonema; species Brasilonema angustatum. Next base: position 33,839 of record NZ_JCACKO010000034.1, read on the forward strand.
TCCACTGTGGTAATAACCATCTGTGTCTAATAACCCAGCTAACAATTTAAGTCGATTAACTCTGCTAGCGACTAAATATTCATGAGGTATCTGCTTTTGAAAATCTTCACTAACAAAATCATGCAACACTTGCTTCAAATAATTAGATTCGTACTTGCCGCGCTTATAGCCTTCAGTAAACTTGAATCTAACTCGAATGCAATTACCTTTTTGTGGCACATGAGTTGTCTCTAACCCATACCGTAAAGCGATCGCATCACAATATCTAATCACCTCTTGATTATTATCTGTTATCACTATTGCACCAGATGAATTAGGCTTGACCACGTCCCCATCACCTAGCCATAATCCACAAAAATAAGGGTCTAAAGGCAGTTCTTCTGGGTCTTCAAAATCAACACCAACTCTAATTTGCTTCCAGTATCTGCGAAATCTTTCCTCCGAAGCTAAATATTCTGGTAAAGAGATATCAAACACCTCGTTATCTCCTATTTTCCGTCCGTAACCAGTAATCGCAGATCGACGTGAATTAACTAAAGTCAGAATGTGCTGTGAATTACAAACCCAAGAGTCACCTTTAACTGGGGTAATTTTGTACAATTCATCAACCCCAAATGTTACACCTTGAACGCGGCGCAATGTGCCATCGTCGCCCATAAGTGCATAACCGTTTTTAACGTCTTCAACATTAATAGAAAAACCATTGTACATCAACACTTTGGTTCCTCTTCCCAAACACTTCCCAGACCCGGCGCAGGCTTGCACTGCAATGTTGCGATCGCCTTGAACAACCTCTCTAAACACATCGCGCTGATATTTTGACCAGGCAAAATTACGGTAATAATTTCTATCTTTCATGTTTCCCCTTGGTTACCGTAAAGTTACGGTAACCAGAAAGTACGTCTAATTATTCGTGAATTAAAGCAATCAAGTGCTTTGCAAATGCAGCTCCTACCTCAGCACGATACTTTTTTCCACTTGCCATAGTAATAAGCAAAAAAGTTTTATCTTGGTCTTCATAAGAGGAGCCGCATTTATTGCCTGGTAACTGGCAAATGGAGCAGATCATATCAAGATTAACTGTTAAGTTTTTGCTGATTTTGTACGTTGCATTCGCTCTCTTGGGCAATGTATGCCCACAATTTCACATTTTTATAAAGAATGTCAACCATCTATTGACGTTTTCTCTTTGCGGTGTTTCTATTGTGTGTGTGGGGCTATTAGTCTACAAAAAGTATATTGATAGGCTGTCACATGCATCTTTTCTGGTTATCGTAAAATTACGCTAACCAGCAGATGCAGTATTTTTAACTTCATGAAACCAAGCCAACACGCCTTCTCCCCAGCGTTGCCCAGCAGCCTCAAAATTGGTCACCTTGTCTTGGTAACTTTGTGCTGCCAACTGTCTGGTGTAGTAAATTCCTTGGCTGAATCCAAAGTCGCCAGCCATGTCATAAACTAACTTTCTGAGTTTGTCGGGTGCTAAGTGCCCAGGCTGCTCGCCTCCATAAGCACGGCACTGAGCCACAATCCATGCTGGTTCGTGTCCTGAGATTGCGCGAAGTCTTTTAATAAAAGCATTGTGCTGTGGATACAGGACCTGCTTTGGTTGCACAAAAGGGAGGATATTCTTAGGTTTTGACGCATCAAATTTCTCTAAAATCATTTGAGCGCACGGTAGCAGTTGCTCACTTTCTACGAGTGGCGCTTTGATGTAATTAGGCGCGTACACTCTGCACCACACAATGCTTTCATCGTCCCCAGGTACAAAAGCAAGAGTAAGCAATTGTTCAGAAATATTTTCTATTGCCAGCAAGCTTCCAAGTAAAGATTTAGAAAAGCAAGTATCAAGTCCGGACGACAATACATAGGCGTCATCTCCTGCTTGCAAAGTGATATTTAACTTTTCTGTCTCTTTGTTCCGCCTCATAACTTTATCTACCGCTACGTGGATGATATATCCGGTAAAACTCTTCTGTTTCATAATCACCTGTTGATTTTTGGAGTCCAGCTTGTAAAGGCAATCATTTCCGTTGCGACCAACAAACACCCACTCTTTGAGACCTGGAGGGCGATCATTGAAGCCCAGCGATCGCTTGCTGGTGCTTTCTACCAATTGCTTGAGTAGTTTATTCTGCTCGCTTAAAAGCTTTATAAGTTCTTCCATCTGTTTTCTTGGCTAAGTGGTTCCATATTACCGTTGCTGCCTTCACGTGTCAATGTGGGCATATTGACACGTGCGCCAAGATGAGAAATAATTATGTTAATGTGGTCATAGACAGTATCTAAAAAAAGTATGGCATTAAAACAAATTACAGTCCGCCCAAGTTTAGCGGAATACAAAGCCCTTGAAAACTGGCGAATATTAAATGAACAGCCCACGGAATCGGCTGCAATGTCTGAGTTGCTACGTAGGTTTTTCGACGGAGGCTACAGAAGAAGCTCAAAATATCGCATAACCAAAGTCAGAAAGGAGCTAGAGGCATTATTATCTGAGTCTTCTAAAGCAAAAAAAAATAACACTTAATTTAATAATTTATACAAGGAGGCACTAAAATGAATACACGTAAATCCACAAAAGAACCAAACCCGTTAAAACCTAAAGTACAAGGATTAACTTACGCAGAACAGCAAACCAGAAAGCTAAGGATAGCTGCATATGTAGATGAAGATCTATTAGCGCAGCTAGATGATTGGTGCAAACAAAATAACAAGGATCGCGGTGCCGCAATGCGTTATATTATGCGTACCATGCTAAATGTTCAAGATAATGCGGATGATACTGCTGTTAACCAATGTATTTCTATATTGGAAGAATTGACAGATCGCATCCGCTTATCGAACGCGACCTGCTAAAAATCGTTAAACATTCAAGTGTAAGTCGTTAATTTCTATTTAACCATAGAGTTCCGCCTGGTTGCAGTAACGTTACGGTAACAAGGGGGATTTTTTTTGGATGTAGAATATGTTGATACGACAAAGCGCAGTACTTATGGCACTGCGCTTGAAAAAAAGGAAGTAAAATTATGATTAATATTGAATTTTTGTAGCAGCAGCCCCGCGCTCTACCCGAAGGGTGAGCGTCGGGAAGAATGCGAGCAAGGTGAGGAGGGTGGGTCAAGCAATGCCGAAAGAAAGTCGCGCGAGTGCGACCCACGCCGACGAGACGAGCAACTCACTCCGGTAATGAACGAATAAATTCCCGCAAAACATCCGTGATGGATCTTCCGGTTTTTTGGCAATAGGAATCCAGTCGATCTTTTTCGGTCTTAGGGAGTCGAATCTGGATTGTTTCTTTGCTAAACATAATTGCGATGTATGGATATATGCACTACAATGCTATCACAGCATTCATTTTTCCCATGCGAACCGCCTACCAGTACCGATTACGTCTGACGAAGTTGCAACAATCCACAATTGATCAATGGATTGAACTTGCTCGTCGTCAATACAACTATCGGCTGGCAGAGCGGTTCAAGTGGTACGAACAAAATCGCTGTGATGTTGATGCATGCCCCCTCATTTGCCACTTAAGCGAGTTGAAAGATCGTCCCGATTTCTATGCTCAGAAACGGGACTTGGTGAACTCTAAAAAGCTGTTTCCTGAATACAAAGACCTTCCGTCTCACACCTTGCAAGATGTTATTGCACGGGTAGAGAAAGCTTTTGACCGATGGTTAAGCGGTGATAGTAACGGCTCTCGTTGCGGTAAGCCACGATTCAAGGGACAAGGACGATTTCGTTCAATTGCATTCCCAGATCCAGTCAAACCAGAACACATCAACGGGCGGTTTATTCAACTTCCAAAAATTGGCAAGCTGAAAATGATTCAGCACCGTCCTTTACCTGATGGCTTCAAGGTGAAGACGGCTGCAATTATCAAAAAAGTAGACGGATATTACATCACGTTGTCGCTTCAAGAGTCGTCTGTTCCCGTTCTTACTCCTGATGCCCCAACACTGAAAAACACCATTGGCATCGACGTGGGATTAAAGTCGTTTCTGGTAGACGATTCAGGGGAAGAAATAGAAATTTCTCAGCATTATCGCAAAGCAGAAAAGTATCTAAAGCGAGTACAGCGTTCACTTTCCCGCAAAAAGAAGGGGTCTAATCGTCGCAAGAAAGCGATTAAGCGAGTTGCCAAAGCTCATTTAAAAGTCAGCAACAAACGGAAAGACTTTCATTACAAAGCCGCTCAGAAGCTTTTACAACAAGGAAAACACGTTGCTCATGAAAAACTAAATATTAAAGGTCTAGCCAAGTCTCGACTTGCAAAATCAGTTAACGACGCTGGATGGGGTCAATTCTTGCAAATTCTTTCAATCAAAGCTGAAAAAGCTGGATTGCTTGCAATTGCTGTACCTCCTGGTGGCACTTCTCAAAATTGCTCTGGATGCGGTATAAAAGTTCCGAAAGAACTGAAGGACAGAATTCACGCTTGTCCTCAATGCGGACTGACGCTTGACCGTGACCACAATGCAGCGATTAATATCAAGTATTTGGCGGTAGGGCATTCCGTCAATAAAGCTCATCTAACGTCCGAAGCAATAGCTGGAGTCGATGAGAAGCCCGCTCTGTATGCGTAAGCATCAGAGTCGGGAGTATGTCACTGAATTGACGATAAGAGCAAGCTCGTTTGCAAAATCAACAATTCAGACTATTAATCACATTAAATATTACATAGAATAGATTATATAATGAATCGCGCCCTTTCAGTTTTTGCTCGTCCAATCCCATACCACAAGGAACTGCGCAACATAACGGGTTCTGTGCTTTCAGCTATCCTCATGCAGCAGTTAGAATTCCGCTTTGACGGGACTGGCGATGGGTTCTATAAATTTATGCAACCTTGCCAGCACAAAGCTTACAGAGAAGGCGACTCTTGGGAAGAAGAGTTGAATTTTTCTGTAGGAGAATTTCGCACAGCCTTTGACCGAATTGGCATTCGTTATAAGTCAAAACGTGAATACTCTGTAGCTCTTGCCAAGGGAGAAGTGTTTGGCGAGGACAATAAGTATATGTACTGCTCTTATCACGACAAAATCAAAGGACTTACCTTTTACTTCCGCAATCATCAAAAGGTTGCTGAACAAGTGGAAGTTTTAACTCATGGGGAGCCTATTTACGTAACTAAGCAAAAGAAATCTACGGAAATGAAGAATCCTGATTCACGTAAATTAAAAATTGTCAGTTACGTAGCTGAGGAATCCTCCGATCATCTATATACAGAGAATACTTCAGAGAATAACTATCCAGAGAATACATACACAGAAGAGCATATGGAACTTTTTCAAGAAGTCTCTGAGTTAGTGTCGGATGAAATTGACTGGGACAGCATTAAGCTGTTAAATAACACAGAGGAGCAAAATTACGATCTCTCTTTTACTCCGGAAGAGCCACCAGAAACTTTGATAGAAAACGAGATCACTCATGAGGACAAAATTCCCGCGCCCGCAGCAGCATCATTCGACAAAAGCGAACAACCGAACTATCAGCTAATAGAAAGTGTTGAAAGCCTGCCTTTGATGCCTGGGAGCAAACGGCTAATCCTTCCTTGGGAAAACCCAGGGCACAGTCGCAACGACTTGTACAAATGGGACTTTGCTGAATGGCTGTACACTTCTCACTTGAAACAATGCAGCACCTTTACTAAAGATGGGTTCCGAAAAAATAAAAATCGTGTGCGGAACTATCTTTTAAAAGCCCACAGCGACGCAACTAGATTGGAAACCCTTGCTAACTTTTGGAATGAATTTGTCACTAACTTGACCCCAGTAGTAACTTCTTCTCAATCCCCTCTAGAAAGCTTTCTAACCCGTTGCGGAGATGAATTAAGAAGGATTGTCCTTAGAAACAATTTCACACAAGCTGAGATTCAAAATATCGCCGAGTGCTGGGAAGCAGCTAACAAGGATGAGGAGTTAGTTATTATGATGATGGAGCGCTCAGGACTTATTGATGATTTTTGATGTTTATGCAAACTTTTCAGAAGCCACTTACCGAGGTGAGCACTATCCTTCACAAGCTGTTTTTTCCCATTTCATAAGTGCCAAACTGTCCTGGCTTGTCAACACTTTGTTCAGTAACCCTGATACACCAGAACTTTGGGGTTAAGAATCCTCTGGCTTGGTTTCTCATGGGTTCCCTGATTGGGTGAATTTGCGCCCAGTTAAACCAAATCAATGATCGCCCTTCGACTCACGCAAAATGCAAAGCGCCCAGAAACATTTCTAAGCGCTTACCCAAGAACTTGAAGCGATTCACCACCAAAGAGAACACATCAACATTCTAGGTACTTACTTATTATACCATCCTGCCAGAGTATTGACTGGTATACCCAGTAATAAACCGTGATCTCCTATTTGCAAAACGAATCATCTTTGCAGCGATCGCATACTCAGCGGCATTATGCTCTTGTACCGCTAATTCCATCTGCTGAGTGGTTAAATGCAAGGTTTCTTTCAGCCTGTAGTTTTTCATAATCTTCCTCAACTTTTACGGTTATCGTAACGTTACGCTAACCAGGCAGAAAAATATTTTTAGAACCGCTTGATTTATTATGCCCGATTGGGCATAATAAATATCAACCACCAAAAAGAAAGACATGACACGTTTAACGATAGAAGGAATTAGTGCGCAGGTCAAAGAAGCAGGTTTAGAAATGAACGTCAACAAAAAACAAAAAAATCTGTATAAGTATGTTGTAGTTGACGTGCAACTTAACCCTGTGTTTGGTGCGGACACGCTTGCTGACATTAGCCTGTTACTTGAGAACTACCTTGCTAATCTTCCAGTTGAAACTGAAGCTGAAGCTGAGGATGAACCACTTGTTGAGCCAGTTTACACTTTGGGTGACTTTGAAGGCATTGAACGCGACGTGATGGCTGTAACTACTTGGTTCGCAGCTACACCACTGACCTGCGATGTTTTGAGCTATCAGTATTGTCGCCTGATTGACAAGCCACCCAGCTATTGGGATATTTGGTGGCTAACTTATGACAGAGCAAAACGTCAACTTATTGGCGCGGTTACAGCCGCTAAACACACAGTTGTTTTGCCTAATTTCCAGGTCATTTAACCAAGAATTTGATATCTGCTTTGCGTTTTCATTCAAAACCGTTCGAGACAAATTGATTGAGCTTGGTTTCCTTGTAGCAAGTTCGCGTTCAAAGTATCACCTATCTCGCCTGGGGGAAGGCTACGCCGTAGAAATGGATTATGAGCGTTACTGGCATTTAAGTATCCTTAAGCTTTTGGAGAATTTATGATTTTAAGCTTTTCTATTACTTGCAAGCTTGCTGTACAGCATAAAGTTGCTGATCCTTTGAGAACAGGCATGAAAACAGTGTCTCGGCGCAACTGGTCAGACGCTCACGCAAACAAGTGGTTAAATGCTTATCGTTCAGGGAAACATTTGCACTCTTGTTGGTCTAACGCGCCATTTGTGCATGGTGCTTGTTACTTGGGACAGATTCACCTATCTTGTGAGCCTTACCAGGAGATGTTGATTGATATGCCTGAATCAGACCTTGTGCGGGAGGGAGGTTTCTGGCAATCACGCGAAGATTTTATCCGCGACATCGGTAAAGATAACCCATATAAAATTCTGTGGGTTGTCCGCTGGGATAAATTTTTCTTGGCTAATTGACGCAATGCCCACTTGGGCATACAATGATCACAACGGATTTGAAGGAAAATATTATGGAGACAAAGGAATATGAATGTTGAGATTGTCAAAGCAGTAACAAAAATGCTTTCTGATTTTAACAAATATTTTAGTTACTTGCATGGAAAAACGAACATAGTAGAAATAGAGTTACCCAAGGAAGCCATTATGGTTTGGGTAAAGATTTTTGAAGGTTTAACGCGGGAAGAACGCCAATCTGCTATAGAAAAAGTCTACGAGCACTACAGTTATCATCCAACGCCGCAGCAGTTCCGTGAGTTGGTGAAAGAATCAGAAAGCGCGGATGCACTTTCTGAATGGATCGTTGTTCTTGATGCATTAAGAATGTCTGCTGACGATGCAAGAGATAGGGTTGAGTGCTTATCTCCTCATGCTCGTCGTGCTTTGCAGACAGTTGGTGGGTTATCTGGGATTGGAATGTGCCCAGAAGCTGCTTTGCACAAATCTGTGAAAGAAGATTTTTGTTTGGCTTGGAAACTCATTAAGAATAGCACAATTCCTCACCCGTTAGAAGCGCAATTCAACCATACCAGAAGTGTTGAACCTGTTATTGATGTGAGTTCTCGCATAGGCGCTTTTTCTGCCAGCTTCGGTACTTTGAGTGATTCTGATGGTTAGCGTAACGTTACGGTAACGAGAGATGAATGAACTTGTGAAAGAAATTCAGCACGATATATGTTACTTAAGGTCTAAGGGCAAAAATATTAATATTTTGCCTGTTTGTGACTCAATATTTGCGCTTTACATCAACAACAATTGTTACGGGAACTGGACAGTTATTGGACTAATTTCTATTATTGCCCAGTACAGGTGTAAATCGTATCCTGACTCATTTTTTGCCAGTTATGGCATTCCATTGCCAATGGAACTTTAGCTTTAGGCTTGGTTGAATGGCAAATTATAAAGAGCTACTGCGCAGTAGCTCTTTTGTTGTTAACGTAAAATTACCATAACGGACTTGTCATTGTATGGCAAGTATGGCATACTAAAAGCACAGGTAATTTAAGGTAAAATATGACAAAGATAGAAATTATTCAGTCAGCAATCAAAAGCACTCAAGAAGAAATTGAGCAATTGAGAGCTAAACGAACAAGCAAAGCAAACACTCGAAAAATTGAAGAAGGCGAAATTAAGCTTGCAAACTTAAGTGCATTCTTCAATTTAGTAGAAAAAGGTGGATCTTTGGATAGCTTGTATGTTGCCAAAAGCATAGGTGAAGAAGTTCACAAGATTTACCAAGTTTTTGACAATGGCGAAGTAGAGCTTGAAACTTTTCAAGACGAAGTGTTTAAAGCTAACCTTAGCGACTTAATGTATGACGAAAAAGCAACTAGTGAATCTCCCGCCATAGATTCAGTGGTGATTCTTAGGTCTGGAGAGGAGTGCAAGCTAGTGCGGTTGATTTACCCAGGGCAAATAGAAGTAGAAGGTAAGTCTGGCTTAATCCCATCTTCTGATTGGACACTTAGTAATGTTGCGGTGCCAGAAGAGTTCGCTGTGCTGCCACAACAAGAAGAAAATCAAACACAGCTTCCAGAAGGCGTTCCCAAAGTTGTTTTTTTGGATACTCCAATTGAAAAAATTGTTGGGAGTTACCGTTTTATTATTGGAAAAACAGAACAAGATGATTTCATTGGGCAGTTGTTTGAGGTTTTGTCTAAGCAAGAATCCCAACTTGTCATTCAAACCGAACCAAGCAAAAGGTTTCATTGGGTGCGCTCAGTTTTGGTTTTGAAATATCACCAAGACAAAAAACCATTGCAGGCAGGCGATAAACTGAATTTTGATCCTTGGTTACTGGCATTTCCTTCTGAAAATCAGGAAGCTTACCATCCTACAGATGACGAGGAAGACGTATCCGATATTCAAGAGGACTTAATGAGTGGTAAGCCAATTCTGCAAGCCGTTGGAGTTAGTACCAATGGAGAAACCTTCTCAGGATATAGGCGAACGCTTGCAGCCATAAACGCTGGTCTGGAAACAATTCCAATTGATGTGCGTCAATTTGAAACGAGAGTGGAATTCATTGAAGCCTTATTTGATGCGAACAAGACTCGTGAAAAAACACCAGAAATTAAAGCACGTGAGCGTGACATTAGATTCAAGTATTGTTCCGAAGAAGCCAAGCAGGCACAGTTAGCGCGTTTGCGTGATCCTTCTGGTACAAAGAACCCACTTGCTTTAGGATCTGCTTGGGAGCGAACAGTTGCTAATGAGCCAGATATTAGCCCATCGACAGCCGCTGCGCAATCTCGAATCCTTCAGTTTATTGATCATTCTCCTGATAGAGAGATGGCAACAAAAATCCGAGAAGTTTTTAACTCTGGGGACAAGAAAACAAAGACCTGCGAGGATTTAATTAAGTATAGCCAGCATGCTCCTGCTGATGCCAGAACTGCTGCGGATATGATCTTGAACGGGGATGCATCTAGTGTTCCTAAAGCGATCGCAAAAAACAACAAACTCTCCCCATTTGCCAAAAGAGAAACGCCAGAAGGTGTCCACATTCCTCCTAGTGGAACTATTCCACCTAATAGAGCAGAGTCTACCCAGTCATCTTCCCCTGTTTTGCCTCCTAATCTTATGCGCTTGGTTGCAAATACTCTGGGAAGAATTGACATTGATATTCTTAGTGCAAATGCTTCCTCAAATGCAACACATCATTTTACTGGCGCATCTGACAAATTAAACGCTTTAAAAGCTGATTGGCAAATTCCTGGTAAGCGAGGTGCTTGTAAAGTATTTGGTTGCCTTTATGTTGATAATTTGCTTGAATGGATTCAAGCATTATCTGCGCAATGGGTTAAAGGCAATATTGCAGAAGCTGTTATTTTTGTCGCCAACCCTGCTCTTAGTGTACGCAACGCTCTTAAAGGAATTGCTGCTGTTTCTGGTGAAATCTTGTTCCCTGTAGAACTTACCGTTGCAAATCAGTTTTATGCAAAAGCAGAAATGACGGTGTATTACCTGGGTGGTAGTTGGCAAAAGTTCGCCAACATCTTTGAACCATTTGCTGATGTCCGAATTAGACGCTGGGCATTTGAACCAAATATTACGCCACTTGCTTTTGACGATAGTGAATTGCATTGGCAAGAAAGCACCAACGGTTCCAGCGCTCAATACAAGGGCATGAGGCTTTCAATTATCGAAACGATGGATGGATCTTGGTATGCCGAAGTTAATGGGCAAAAAATCTCTGAAAACCTAGAAAGCAAAGCGCAAGCTAAAACCATTGCCGCAACCGCAGCAGATCAACTGAGTGCTGCCTAAAAAATATCTGGTTATCGTAACGTTACGGTAACCAGTTTTAGAGGTGCTCTATGAAAGAATCAACAAATATTTTAATTTCTGATTTAGAAGCAAAAGCTTTCAAGTCAGATTTCTCTTTGTATCATGAAGTTCTTAACAAAGCAAGAACAGGTTATTATCATTCCTGCAAAAGTCCTTTATCTGATCCTGAGCAGGCTTTGATTTTGGATTTAGTCAAGCTTGGTTTTTATGATTTGATTATTAAAGCGCATAGTGGCGCGTATGAAACGACTTTTGCCGAGGCGGATGTTTGGTTGCAATTAGATCTTAGCGTGGTAATGAAGTTTATTAAACAACAGTAATAAACAACAAGCAGTAATATAAAAAAGGAAGGTTTTAAACCTCCCTTGTTTTTTTCTTTTTATGTATGAAGGCTGTTAAGAGCAGCCTTTGCTAAAATCCTTTTACTGTAACCGCTTGAGTGTTTTTGTTTTGGCGTTTAAGAAAGTTGTGCTCAAGTGCATTAAGAACTCTGTTTTCAACCTGGGCTTTCCCGCCATGCCACATGCTGTGAATGTGAGATTCTCCAGTGCTACGGCTATGGTGGTTAAGTTGTTCAGTGACACAGTTCAAAAGTTCCCACGCATTATTGTTGCTAGCCTCTAAGTGAGATCCAATGCTGGTGTGGTTAGCATAGTTATAATAAGCTTGCCGAACCAGTTTACTTTGGTCATAAAAAGACTTGAGGCGATCGCTGTTTTCTTCCTTGTCGCCTAGCGTTTCAATCAAGAAGTCTTTAGCCTCCCGATTGCTGATTGGAGTTTGTGCCAACTCATCAATCAACTGACCCAAGTTTGCGAAATTGTTCTTTGAACTTTCCAGAATTGCGTTTACTGATGCTTTTGAAAAGGATTGATTATGCCCTATAGAGCGCGTACCAACGTTAACCTTGCGAGTGATACCGTTGCAGCAAACAAGCCGGACTGCGCTTAATTTAGCGGTAAGCCCTGCGCCATACTCGTGTGAGTTTGTGAGTATCAGGCGACCGCAAATGACATCATCTGTTCCCATGACTGCCCATGATTCATTAACAACCGCGCTGGCAAACACTAGGCGACCGTCGCGCAGACTGCCTAGGCGTTCCATTTCAATTCCTGCGATCGCACAAAACTCATCAAAAGCATTCACTACCTCACGATTTTGATAAGGCTGCCAAGTGTCGTTAGTAACGCCAAAGAGTAGCCCTGTATCTCCCCTATACACTGCTTGCTGCTGCGTATTGAGAAATTCCATGTTTTTCCCGTATTTCATCAAAGATGTTTCAGTTTCCCAATTAAGCCCTGCGTGCTTAAGCTTCTCGTCTAAGCTCCACTCTGACTCAACTGCGACGCCCACTCCCTTGTAATAAGCATCGTTGATCATGCCTTTGTAACCATTTTGCTTAAAGCGCTCTTTAATCTCAGATGCCGCTAATTTCACCTTGTCTTTGTCAAAGTGAAAGCCTTGCTCGTATTGCTCATTTTTAAGCGCTTCTGGCTTAAAATCAAACTCTAAGTTAAAGCCGCCATCTAAAGAAGCGTCTGAAATGCCATGTTCTTCAAAACTCATAGCTGAAATCTCATTCACTACTTCTTTAGTATGCCCATATGGGCATGTATTGTCAATGATTTTCTGGCTATTTTTTTATATTATGGTTATTGTAACGTTACGATAACCAGGTGACATGAAAGAGGTTAAATTAACGGATTTAAGCTTTGACCCCAAGAACGCTAATAAGGGCAGTGAGCGTGGACGTGGGATGTTAGAGGAATCTTTGCAGCAGCTAGGGGCTGGGAGGTCAATAGTTGTTGACAGGAATGGTGTGGTTATTGCAGGGAACAAGACTTTAGAAACTGCTGTGGAATCTGGGTTTTTGGATGGGATAGAGATAGAGACCGATGGGAGTAAGTTAGTGATTGTTCGTCGCAGTGATTTGGATTTGGCGACGGATGTTAAGGCAAAGCAGTTGGCAATTTGCGATAACAGGGTAAGCGAGGTTAGTCTTACATGGGATGCCGAGATACTTAAAGAAATTAGTAAAGATGTTGACTTGAGTGCGTTCTTTACTTCAGACGAGCTAAGCGACTTGTTCACTGAGGAGGAGGAACCCAACGGCAAGGGAGGTACAGGCGATCCAGATGCGGTGCCGGGAGCAAAAGAGCTTAGATGTAAGCTCGGTGATATTTGGGAACTGGGCGAACATAAGCTGATAGTAGGCGACAGCACTGACTCGGTCATAACTCGGACTTTGCTCGGAGATGAAAAAATCCAATTGATATGGACTGACCCGCCATACAATGTGGACTACGATCCAGAGGAAAGGAATTGTAATTTTAGTGAGGAGCGCAAAACCAACCCACTGGGCAAGATTCAAAATGACAAGATGAGCGATGAAGAATTCCGCGCCTTTCTTGACAAAGCTTACAGTCGCATGAATGAGGTGTTAGAACCTGGGTGTCCGATTTATATAACTCACGCCGACACTATGGGCCATCACTTTCGCAATGCCTTTGTGGCACAGCCGTGGAAGCTACAAAGCTGTTTAATATGGCTTAAGAACCACTTTGCTCTTAGCCGCTCCGACTATCACTGGCAGCATGAGCCAATACTTTATGGGTGGAAGGAGGGGGCGGCACATCGGTGGTATGGCGATCGCACCAAGACAACGATACTAGAATACTCGCCACCGCATTATGATAAGAAAAACTGTGATACTGACGGTTATATTCACCCCACCCAAAAGCCAACCTCGCTCATAGAGTTTTGCATTGCCAACTCAAGTAAGGGCGGCGATTTGGTACTAGACCCGTTTGGAGGTTCGGGTAGCACTTTGATAGCTTGTCAGAACACCAATAGGCGAGCGCGGCTGGTCGAATTAGACCCGCGTTTCGCCAGCGCCATTATTGAGCGTTACGAAACGTACACGGGCGACGTTGCCCACAAGATAGGCGAGATAAATGGATGAGGATTTACAGTCTTGGGAAAGGCAAACGGGCGAATCCAATAAGGCGTGGGCGGCGTTCCAAGTTTTTAGGGACTTGGGCGGCAAACGCACTATAACAGCCGCGCAAGAGGTATTACAGCGCCCAATAGGTTATAGACGGACATTGGAGGAATGGTCAAGCCGATATAACTGGGTGGCGCGATGTCGTGATTACGACCAGTACATAGACCGTATAACTCGCGTTCAGCGTGAGCAAGTCAAGCGAGACGAGTACGCACGCAAAGTTGAAGCATACCGAGATGAAACTGAGCGCACAGCCAAGGCGATGGTATCAATGGGCGCACGGGCGATCGCAATCATTCAACGTGAGCTCGCCACGCGGCTACAGACCCCTGAAGTCCTAAAGTCCAATGAGCTAGCAGGGCTAATGCGAGCAAGTGTCATGGCGGTGGACGTGGGGTCAAAACTTCAGGCTGAATCTTTGGGTATAGACACTTTAGTGGACACGCTTGCCGATGAGAAGAACCAGCGATAAACGACGACGTGAAATACTAAATTACGGTGTCAATAACTGGATTGCCGAGTCAGCTTTGATTAACGCCATCAAAACAACCCGCGTCCCGATCGCCTCCAGCAATGACAAAGAGCGCCGTGCTATAGCTGATAATTTAAAGTTATTTATATTGGGCTATGATGAGATGCGCCCAGGTGCGTGGGCAGTTTTAGAACCAAATACGTTTCTAGACTGGAACTGGTCGCATGACCTTATGGTTGAAGAATTAATTCTTATAGCGCAGGGCAAGCATAGACGGTTGCTAATGAATGTTGCACCGCGCTCACTCAAATCTCTTATTGTTTCTGTCTTTTTCCCGTGCTGGGTGTGGATGCGATCGCCTTGGGAGTCGTTTCTCTGCCTCAGCTACTCAACGCCTCTGGCAAATGACCACAGTTACAAGCGCCGCCAGATTATAGAGTCAGCATGGTATCAATCACTTACGGATGGGGCATGTGCTTTATCTGATGACCGCAACCGAATTACTGAATTTTCTAACGTCTCAGGCGGCATCATGTATGCGCGAGGATTGGATGGTTCGGTGACCGGAGTCGGGGGAACTTATATCATCTGCCTTCCGTCACATCAGCATATAACGACATCGCTGGGCGAGTTACCCATAGGCGAGATAGTCGAGAAAGAAATAGAAGCTGATGTAGCAACTTACAACCATGCCACAGGCGAGGTTGAATGGCAACCAATATTAAGGTACGAGCAAAACCCAGGCAAAGAAATCATCGAAATTGAACTGGATGATGGAACTATCTTGGAGTGTACTGACGAACATCCTGTGTGGGTGGAAGGTAAGGGCTACGTCGCTGCAAGTGACATAGCACCTGGAGATATTGTTCTATGCCTGTGACAATTAACTGCGCTCATTGCAAGAAGGACTTTCCTGTTAAACCATCCAAGGTTGCAACTGCTAAGTTTTGCTCAAGGGAATGCAGGGATATCGCGAGGCGTACGCTTGCTGATCGCACTTGCAGTTATTGTGGTGGAACGTTTCGCTCCTCAAGAGATAGCGAATACTGCTCCTTGACGTGTTATTGGACTAGTAGTAGGGAAAAGAACACGCTAACCTGTAGGCAATGCGGAGAGAAGTATTACCGCCCCTGACTCCGGCACATGAAGCTAGGAACGGTGGATTCTGTTCCAAAAAGTGTTACGGCTTGTATGAGCGCGGTGATCGCAATCCGCATTACAAGCATGGTCGGCGAGTGCGGTATAACGCGCCAAAAAGGAGAAAGAAAAGCGATCCCCGCAAAACTTTTGAGGAAAAACACTCTAAGTCAAAGTGCTTTATTTGTCATGAATTCTTTTTTGTATCAAACGCTAAGCTCAACTATGCCACAAAATATGGGAAGCGTTTTTTCTGCTCTCAGGATTGCGCTAATGTAGCGCATAGCGATCGCATTAAAGGAGAGGGGAACGGACGCTATGTGCATGGAAGCTGGCAGACACCATATCCTAGAGAGTTTAATCGCACATTGCGCGAGCAAATCCGAAGCCGAGAGGATCATAAATGTTTCCTGTGCTCAACACCTGAAAACGGTAAAAAGCTGGACGTGCACCATATCGACTATGATAAGCGAAACAATGACCCATTCAACCTTGTGGCACTTTGCCATACTTGTCATGGTGGGTTGCACGGTTCACTTGAGCAAAGAAAACAATGCAGAGAAAAACTGTCAAGTCTGTTAAGCGCAAAGCTGTACCAGACAAAAGTTACAACATAGCGACCGCTAACCATAACTACTTTGCCTCTGGGGTGTTGGTGCATAATTGTGACGATCCAAATGATCCAGAACGCAGCGAGAGCGATGCTGATCGCGAAGGCAAGGTTAAAAAATTCAGAGCATACTTGACTACCCGCGCCAACGATCCAAAACGAACCAAGTGCATAGTCGTTCAACAACGCACTCACGAATCTGATGTTAGCGGGTACATTTACAATGTCATTAACAAGGACTCATCAGAGTCGTACGCATTTCATGTTATTAAGCTACCGACACGGGCAAAAACCTTTGAAACGATACTTTCACCCATAACGGGCAAGGAACTAGCTGTGCGTCATCCTGGTGACCTATTGCATCCTCATCGTTTTGGAGAGGAAGAAGATGCAGAAGCAAGACGTGAGCTAGGTGCTTATGCTTATAACGCTCGTCATGACCAGGAACCTGCGCCATTAGAAGGTGGTGTATTCAGCCACGCTGTTTGGAAGACATTTAAGGAATTGCCGCAAAAATACCAGCTATTTATATCAGGTGACTTGTCCTTTGGCAGTACTTCTAGTACAGCATCATATGTAGCAGTGGGTTTGTTTGCGATCGCTTACCCAGATTTCTACCTGGTAGATGTCTTTCATCAACGCTGCGGGTTTAAAGCAGCTAAAAAAGGCATTTTAGATTTGATTGATAGATGGGAACCTGTTTTGGGCACAGTTGGTGTCAAATTAATAGAAAAAAAAGCATCAGGCAGTGCAGTAATTGAGGATCTGCAAAATGAAGTGCCTGGTGTTGCTGCTTTCAATCCTGATTCGCATGGGAACAAAACTCAACGAGCAGAGATTGTTGCTCCTATTCTAGAATCTGGGAACTTTTATATTCGCGAAGGCGTTGGTTGGGCAGAAGATTTTAAAGTTGAATTTATAAAGTTTGGAGTGTATAACACTGATGATTTTGTAGATTGCACCTCTCAAATTGTCATATATGCTCAACAAAGGTTTAGGCGAAATCGCCATGTTCCTATTGGTTCTTTTGTGCAAGGCATGTAATTATCAAAAGCAAATCTAAAGACGAAAAAATTTATACGCTGATTCACGCGGGAGCATGGAAGCTCCGAAGTGTGCCTGTCAAGAAATTACCCCTCTTCTGTCACTTTACGTCTGAATGAGAATGAGAATATAACAGAGGGCTAGTGAGAGAAACGATAAATGCTCGTTTCTCTCACCCTAATTCATGATTATCATTCTTGTAAATTGATTGATATATGTGTACTACACATTTTTGAAATCTTGTGTATGCTTTGAGACTGACTTGAAAGTACTTTTCATCCGTAATCTCATTTGGCTTGCGTTTGCCCTGTACACGAATGAATCAGTATTTCTACAAAAATGGGTGCTCCCCAATGAAATCTCAAAAAATCGAATATGACATCAAGGCACAACCTACTGATTCTTTAATAGATGAAAATTTTTCTTCCCCTCTAAAAATATAGGAATTATATAAGAATATAACTTCTTCTTTAAAGCCTAAGCTACGAAATATATTTTGAGATATGAGTCCAGTTGCTTCAGCAATTGCAACAGAAAAATTGTTAATTTTAGCTAATTTTAAATTTTCTTTAATTAGAGTCTTAGCAATTTTTTGATTTTTGTATTCTTCTTTAACTCCCACCATGAGAATATGCAATGTCTGAAATAACTTCAAATAATATTGTGATCTAGAATAACTATATTTTAAATCATATGATAAAGCTTGAATTGGTTCAAATTTATAGCTAATATCTTTCAAATAAGGAGGTTGGCTCATCAAATGTTCTGATATAGTAAAACCAACAATCTGTCCATTAGAGTCGGTAGCAACAATTGAAAGTCTATCTTCAATGGCTTTTATACAATAAGGTTCAGCTATTTGTCTAAATTCTTGATAATTTATATTCAAACTCTTAGTTATTGGTTCATATTTCGTAAAAATTTGAGAACAGAGATCAACAGTTTGTTGAAAGTCGCCTGCTTGAATAATTCGATATTTTATTGTGTGTTTTTCATTAACATTTTTCACAAAAATTATCTCCATCATTACAATACCTTCGCCAAAAAAAGAGGATAAATATCTCAATCCCAAAACCTCGACT
>NZ_JCACKO010000035.1:0-51998 GCF_059505445.1 Brasilonema angustatum
AATAGCTCGATGCCAGGATTTGATTTCAACTCATTACAAAAGGCAGTTGCTAAATCTAGCAACTGCCTTTTGTTCGTTTATCTGGCATTCTGCCAACTGTCACAATCGATTTTCTAATAAGTAGGTAGGCGAAAAAATTTCAAACTATGTAACGAAAACTTAACTATAGGCATTAGAGTTAAATTTTACACGTTGCGTACTATAGTTTCCTTTTTCTCCCCTAGCTGTAACACCATCAATGACCGCATAAGCACTCGTTGAACTCATCATCAAATATTTGCCCAGATAGCTGATCTTTTTTTAAGTGTTGCCACTCCAATTCAATTGGAACCGTTGGGAGCAATATTTTGGTAAAAAGAAAATGTATAAACCCATGTGCTGCCACTTTTTCCATAACTGCTGAACTTCCTTGCATCTATGTATGGAACCGTTGTCTTGTACTATTACTTTCATACGTCCAGTTTTTTGGGCTTCAAGCGCTTCTTTCTCCATCATATGGATGTAAGATTTGCGATTGACACCTCCAATTACCAGAGCGTAAAAAAACTGATTAAAGGTTGAACAAAGCCAATAATACTTAATCTGCGACCACGACGTTTTTTTGCTCTAAGCGTTTTTGCTCACCCTTAAAGTAATAGGTATAACCTGGTTCGCTCCATACACAAAACCCTGATTCATCCAAATATTTTAGGTTTATGTCTCCGGCAGCAGCAGATAATTCCAATATATCTAGGTCTGCTTGCTTGTTTGCTCGTGCTATCGGGTCTTGGTTGCCTTTGTGACTTTTCCTTGCTCGCTTCCAATTTACCACGCCAGTTGCTTCAAGTCGGCAGAGCCGCCCAAGGCACTGGCTCCCCTTTTTTTGAGTACCCGTCTTAATCTGTCGGGACTCAGTTTTATTGAGCGTTAAGCGTTTGCGTAGCGCCCCCTTAGGGGCTAGCTAGGTCTGCCCTAGGCAATCGCTTTCTAATTTTTGGGCGAGTTGGCGACTGTTGTAAGAAAGAGGAAAACATAGTACAGAACATATTAAATTTCACTTTGGCTGCCGCCTTTAACTTTTCGTTACATAGTTAGAAATTTCCAGGCCGACTTACTTAGAGTTATGTGGATGTATAACTGCGGAATATAGATCGCTTGAAAGCAAATTAGGGCTAGGAACATAACTGTATGCATAGTCAAAACCTTTTCTGCCAAGAATGAACTTGATTAGATATCTTTATGTGTTTTTTCCGTAGATATATAGAATTCATTCCGGATAACGGTTAAGACATAGTGAATAATATATCGTGTAAACTTTAGTGTAAGGTGTTGTGGTTAAGTAGGTCAGCCTAAAAAAACTTAAAATAGAAATTCTGCGATTGATTCGTTGCTAGTTAAATAATATGTATTCATTCTCTAGTGATGTTTTTTTCATTTGAATATTGAAGAAATTTAAAATCTTATTTATTATAATTAACTAAAAGAATAGAAATAAACTAGCCTATTTTTTGGTAGTTATAGAGCTTGAGTTATTGAAATCATGTTTCATTTGCCAAGCATATGAAAGGACAACTAAAATGCGACTAAAAAGATGGGAATCTCCTCGGCAAGAAGGTAGAAATGACAAGGGAAGAGGGGGCTCGGCAAGGCAGAGACAACTTCAAAAACAACATCAAATGCTCCGGAAAAGACTTAAAGAAGGTAAAAAACTCGAGAAAGACAATCAAGCAGATAGTATAAAACAAGGGAAAAAGAAAAAACAAAGACAGGGGGAAGATAAAATTCTCTTCCCCCTAAATTTTTTATTTTTTAGCAAAGACAACATAGTTTGTCATGGCACGCTACATAGGGTGTGAAAGTTGAATATAAAGAGTTATTAACTTGATAAAGCAATCATTTATGGATTTTGATCCAGCAAGTTTGTATCTTAAATAACAGTTCTTTTGTAATGATTAAGCATCAAATATTATAGGCTTGATTGTCTGTGATCTCGCTGAGCAGATTTCAATGTATTTACTCATCAAATATTTCTTTCTTTAATACAAAAAAATACAAAGTTAATGTAATTGAAATATGAAATTAATGTAATTAAAATATGAAATTAATGTAAAGGTTAATAAAATATGCTTAAAGAAGTAGAATTTTAGAGTAGAGTACTATACAGGCTAATGTAAATAAATTCTTCATACCAGGGAAGTCGGCGATTTATAGTAAAAGCTACTGCATCTCCATGTGTTAACTTTCGACCGTGTACTAAAAGTTGAAACGAGTCAGTCCAGTGAGATAGACTGACACACTTCAAAGTTTGGAAAGGTCATAAAGATGATTTGTTCTCTGTTAGACACAAGGAGTGACTTATGGTAGGAAGAGCTTTTCTACCGACTCAAAGAGTATTAGATTTTCCGATTACTGCCTTACGCTTAGATGATCAGATACGAACAATGTTGCGATGGGCGATCGCACATGAAAGTAAAACTGTATGTGTTGCAAACGTACATATGCTGATGGAGGCATATTGGAATCCAGACTTTGGAACTGTACTGAAGAATGCAGATCTTGTCACTCCTGACGGTATGCCTGTGGTGTGGATGATGAAACTTTTGGGGGTTAAATACCAAGACCGTGTAGCAGGAATTGATATTCTACAGGCATCGTGTGCGCTTGCTCAAAAACTGAATGTCAGCGTTTATTTCGTGGGCTCTCAAACAGAGATTCTTTCTCGGATGAGAGAAAGGTTAATTCAGGAATTTCCTAACCTGAAGATTGCAGCGATGGAACCTTTGCCTTTTCGTCCCCTGACATCAACTGAAGATAAAGCACTCATCGAAAGAATCAATTCCAGCGGTGCTGGTTTGGTGTTTGTCTGTTTAGGATGTCCCAAACAAGAAAATTGGATGGCTCAGCACAAGGATAGAATTCAAGCAGTCATGGTTGGGCTGGGTGGTGCTTTCCCAGTTTATGCAGGCCTCCATAAAAGAGCACCACGCATGGTGCGGGATTCTGGTTTGGAATGGCTTTATCGATGGATACAAGAACCCCGTCGCCTTTGTAAACGCTATACCAAGACTATTCCACCGTTTCTTTGGTTGGCTTTTAAGCAACTATTGACTTCAACTTCGTTAATCAGTACGCCATTCCATATTCGTGAACGGTACTTAGGATGGAGAGATTAGTAGATTGCTAACTGTGGTGATATTAAAGTGGCTAACCTTTTGCAATAACAAAGTTCATTGCCAGCAGACATTGTGACTAGCCAACAAGAACTTAGTTAGTATTTGATACCCACTCTTATCCATCGGGAACGATTGGCACACTAGCTTTGAGGACACAATTGCATTGTATTATCAGGAGACTTTCTGATGAAAATCTCCTGAGTATTAAGAAAACTCTTGAAGAGTGTCAGAAACCCTATATTTAAAAGCGGGGGTTTGGAAAGCCATATCTGACCAGACTAAGTGCCCTAAATACTACGTTCAAGGCAAGCGTTATAAAGATCGTGCCCTCCAGGCATAGGGCTGCAGGAGATACCCTGAAGGAGTGAGTGCTGACACAGCCATGATGAAGTTGGAAGCAATACCATTTTAAAAAATGTTTGCGACAGATACCCCACCCGCGCTCTTTGCGCACCCTTACGCCCCTTGTGGTGACTAATATCAGGGTTGGGGAGTGGCTTTGGCTTCATCTGTTGCATTCTTTTTTTTAACTGGTATAAGCACCCTGATCCATTGTCACAGAGACATACGAATCTAAAAAATCAAGCAATTTTTGATTGAATTTTGTAGCGATTTAAATTGCCCAAAGTTAAGCTATGTATGTAAGACAGAGTTTTCGAGCAAAATTTTAACCTGCGAAAACCTCTGTAGTTAAGAACAAACTAGGAAGATGCAAACTTTTTTGCTAACTGGTGGATTAGGTTTCATCGGTTCTAACTTCATCTTGAAAGCTAGAAAAAAACTTTGGGCTAATATTATCAATATCGACAAACTGACCTACGCAAGCAATCCTCAAAATCTAAAAGATTTACAGGATGATTCAGGATATCATTTTGTTCGTGGAGATATTGGTGATATTAAACTGATACTTCATGTTCTGGAGCAGTACCAACCAGATGCAATCATCAACTTTGCTGCTGAGAGCCATGTCGATCGCTCAATTCTCAATCCCCAAGATTTTATTCAAACAAACGTAGTTGGAACATTCCAACTTTTAGAAGCTAGCAGAGCTTACTGGGAAAAATTATCCCCGCAAAAGCGAGAGCAATTCCGTTTTTTGCACGTATCTACAGATGAAGTGTACGGCACATTAAGTCCAACTGATCCAGCCTTTCAGGAAAATACTCCATATGCTCCTAATAGTCCCTATGCTGCATCAAAAGCAAGTTCAGACCATCTCGTCAGAGCTTACTTTCACACCTATGGTCTCCCCACTTTAATAACCAACTGCTCAAACAACTATGGTCCACGCCAGTTTCCCGAAAAACTGATTCCTCTGATCATTCTCAATGCTTTAAACGAGAAACCTTTACCAATCTACGGTGATGGAAAGAATATCAGAGATTGGCTGTATGTTATGGATCATTGCGAAGCTCTTTACCTGGTTTTAAAAAATAGCTCTATTGGAGAGACCTATAATATTGGTGGTAATAATGAGCAAACAAACTTAACAGTGGTAGCGAAAATTTGTGCAATCCTCGATGAATTAGCTCCCAAACCAGGTTTGTGTCACTCGTCTTTGATGACTTTTGTGAAAGATCGCCCAGGTCACGACCGACGGTATGCAATAGATTGCAGTAAAATCGTCAAGGAACTGAGTTGGCAGCCAAAGGAGAATTTTGAGAGTGGTTTGCTCAAAACAATTCAGTGGTACTTGAGCAATTTAACGTGGGTTGAGCAAGTGCAATCTGGCGCTTACCAAAGTTGGATTCAGGAGAACTACGCAGACAGAGAAACAGTCTGATCAACAAAAGCCAAATCCTGAAATATCTGAGGAGTTAAGCATGAGGGGCATTATTTTAGCTGGCGGTTCTGGTACGCGGTTGTATCCACTGACTCAAGTGGTCAGCAAACAACTGATGCCTGTTTATGATAAGCCAATGATTTACTACCCCTTGTCTACTCTCATGTTGGCTGGGATTCGTGAAATTCTCATCATCTCTACGCCCAGCCATCTGCCACTGTTTCAACAACTTCTGCACGATGGTAGCCAGTGGGGTCTTAAGTTTAGCTATGTTGAGCAACCAAAGCCTGAAGGAATAGCACAGGCATTCATTTTAGGTAAAGATTTTATCGACAACGACTCCGTATGCCTGATTTTAGGTGATAATATCTTCTACGGACATGGTCTAATTGATGTACTCACTCGTGCAGCACAGTTGCGTGAGGGCGGACTAATTTTTGGTTATCGAGTTGCTGAACAAGAGCGATATGGAGTGGTTGAATTTGACGCAGCAGGTCAGGTCGTGAGTTTAGAAGAAAAGCCTAAGTTTCCCAAGTCTAACTATGCTGTACCAGGTATTTACTTTTATGATGCTCAGGTTTGTGAAATTGCATCTCAACTTAAACCCTCAGCCCGCAATGAGCTAGAAATCACTGAGCTAAGCCAAGTGTATCTCCGTAGAGGACAACTCAAAGTTGAAATTTTAGGTCGAGGCTATGCTTGGTTAGATACGGGTACCCATGAATCTCTTCATCAGGCTGCTAGCTTTATTCAAACTTTGGAACAACGGCAAGGCTTGAAAATAGCTTGTATTGAAGAAATTGCCTACTGCCAAGGATATATCAATGCAGACCAACTCTATCAACTTGCTAAACCATTAGCTAACAGCAGCTATGGGCGTTATATAATGGATATGATCAATGGTGATATCCGTACGACTCAAGTTCAGCAGGTCAATCCGGTGAGATCCGCCCATTACTTGAAGCAGGAATTTACAGAAACTAAGAAGGTAGGACTGTGAAGGTTATACAGACCGAAATTCCTGATGTATTGCTGATTGAACCACGAGTTTTTGAAGATGAGCGTGGCTTTTTTTACGAAAGTTATAATGAACAAGTTTGGCGAGAAAAGACAAATGTTGTAGAACACTTTGTACAAGACAATCACTCTCGTTCAGTGAAGAACGTACTACGCGGTTTGCACTATCAAATCAAGCAACCTCAAGGGAAATTGGTGAGAGTTGTGGTTGGTGAAGTGTTTGATGTCGCCGTGGACTTGAGAATGAGTTCTAAATATTTCGGTCAATGGGTTGGGGTTCATCTGAACGCTAAGGACAAGCAGCAACTATGGATACCAGCAGGTTTTGCTCACGGCTTCTTGGTGTTATCAGAATATGCTGAGACGCTTTATAAAGCGACAGACTATTACGCACCTGAATATGAACGTAGTATTTTGTGGAATGATCCTGATGTGGCGATCGCCTGGCCCCTCAAAGAAGAACCCATTCTCTCTGCCAAAGATAAAGCGGGTAAACTCCTCAAACAGGCGGAGGTCTTTGCGTGACCAGAATACTCTTAACAGGCAGCACAGGTCAAGTTGGTTGGGAACTGCAACGAACTTTGATGACTCTTGGAGAAGTCATTTCTGTGGGACATCAAATCTCCTCTTGTGGTCTACTCATGGATCTGTCTCAGCCTGACAGTATTCGTCATGTGATTCGTGAAGTTCAGCCTGACTTAATTGTAAATCCAGCGGCATACACTGCAGTGGACAACGCAGAATCAGAACCTGAATTAGCAATGGCTGTCAATGGAACTGCACCTGGTGTGATTGCAGAAGCAGCCAAGCAGTTGGGAGCAGGAGTGATTCATTACTCAACAGATTACGTGTTCAACGGTCATCAAGCGACACCATACACAGAGCAAGACGAACCTGATCCGCAAAATATCTACGGAAAAACAAAACTAGCTGGTGAAAAGGCAATTCAAGCAGTTGGTGTGCCTTATTTAATCCTGAGAACAAGTTGGGTCTATGGCTTGAGAGGTAAAAACTTTTTGTTAACAATGCTAAAATTAGCACCAGAGCGTGAAGAAATAAGAGTTGTAGATGACCAAGTGGGAGCACCAACTTGGAGCCGGATGATTGCAGAATCTACAGCACAAATTCTCTCTCAAGGAAAACAGGATTTGATTGGTTTTTTGAGCAATAAGAGTGGGATATATCATCTGACAGCTACTGGTCAGACAAGTTGGTATGGCTTTGCAAAAGCGATTTTTGAACTTGACTCCAAACGCAGTGAGCATAAGCTAAAGAACTTGGTAGCAATCCCCTCAGAGCAATATCCGACCCCAGCAACCAGACCAGCTTATTCTTCATTAGATACTCAAAAAATCTCTTGCAGATTTGGGTTAGCTTTGCCTACCTGGCAAAGAAATTTAGAATTGGTGCTTGGTTCATAACGTTTCAGGACTTACGCACGAACAACGTAGTTATAGTCATTGCGACCGTTAGCGCAGCGGGCAAGGGAGGGCATAGGGAAGCAATCGCAACCCACTCTTTTTCGTAGCGCGTGCGTAAGTTCTAGGTTTTAAAGAAATTTGATAATTAGCGCTATTGCTTGTTCTACATTGCTGTCCGAGAACTAGCAGAAATTTCATGTCAGATGCATTGTAAAGATTAGATGAAGACGTAAAAAAGATACAAATACTTCCTGATATTAAGGTCTGTGTAAAGAAGTAATAAGAGGAATGACAACGGTGTTTTCTCTGAATTTTCAAATCTTTTGGCTGCAAACAATCGCCCGTTATCTAATTGATGCAATATACAGGTAAGTAGATGAACACAAAAGAACTCACAATCGAGGCAGGTAGGGCTGAAAAGCAGTACTGGAAAGATTTGTGGACATACCGGGAACTGTTCTACTTTCTTGCATGGCGTGACATTTTAGTGCGCTACAAACAAACGGCGATCGGACTCGCTTGGGCACTGATTCGACCGTTTTTGACAATGGTTGTGTTCACAGTTGTGTTTGGCAATATAGCTAAGCTTCCATCTGAGGGTGATGCACCTTACCCAATTATGGTATTTTCAGCGCTGTTGCCTTGGCAGTTCTTTTCCGGTGCGCTAACTGAGTGTAGCAACAGCTTAATTAACAACGCCAACCTGGTTTCTAAAGTCTACTTTCCTCGGTTGATTGTGCCGACGAGTGCAGTGATTGTCAGCTTCGTAGACTTTTTGGTTTCTGGCATGATTTTACTGGCATTGATGGCATGGTATAACTTTGTGCCAGACTGGCGCATTCTAACTCTGCCAATATTTATTTTGATTGCGTTTGCAGCCTCAATTGGAGCAGGGTTGTGGTTAGCAGCATTAAACGTGAAGTATCGAGATTTTCGGTTCATTGTGCCGTTTATTGTCCAGTTTGGGCTTTATGTTTCACCTGTAGGGTTTAGCAGCAAGGTTATTGCTCAACGGTTTTCTGAACAGTTGCTGCTGCTGTATTCACTCAACCCAATGGTAGGGGTCATCGACGGTTTCCGCTGGGCAATTTTGGGCGGAGAGTCGCAGATATATTTACCAGGGTTTGCGCTGTCTGTTAGTTTTGTGGTCGTGCTGCTATGGAGCGGAATCTGGTATTTCCGCAAAACGGAACGCAAGTTTGCTGACGTAATTTAGCGAGGAGTGGATGACGTGTCTGATACAGTCATTAGAGTTGAAAATCTCAGTAAAAAGTACGTTCTGAGTCACCAGCAGACAGGGGGGAGTGCTAGCTATAATTCTTTACGTGACAAGATCACAGATGGGACAAAGTCTTTAGGTAAAAAATTACTGAAACCTTCTGCTCAGAAGACATCTAAGCCTACCCGTGAAGAATTTTGGGCGTTGAAGGATGTTTCGTTTGAAATCAAGCAGGGCGACAGGGTTGGCTTTCTTGGTCGTAACGGTGCAGGAAAATCGACATTATTAAAAGTTTTAAGCCGGATTATAGAGCCGACTAAGGGTAGAATTTCTATTAAAGGACGTGTCGCAAGTTTATTAGAAGTTGGTACAGGTTTTCACCCAGAGTTAACAGGTCGAGAGAATATCTTTCTCAATGGTGCGATTCTGGGTATGAGCAAAGTGGAGATTAAACGCAAATTTGATGAAATTGTGGCGTTTGCAGAAATTGAAAAGTTTTTAGACACGCCAGTAAAGCGATATTCATCAGGTATGTATGTGCGATTAGCTTTTGCAGTTGCTGCTCACTTGGAACCAGAGATTTTGATTGTAGATGAAGTACTGGCAGTGGGAGATGCACAATTTCAGAAAAAATGCCTTGGCAAAATGGAAGATGTAGCAGCTCAAGGAGGGAGAACAGTTCTATTCGTCAGCCACAGTATGTCCGCTATTTCTCAACTATGCAGTAGAGTTGTCTTCCTTGAATCAGGAAAAGTCAATTACGTTGGAGATATACAACAAGGAATTGATTACTATCTTGCCAGTAATTCCTTACAACTATCTAACTCATGGACTGGTATTGAAGGTGACGAACATCTGAAACTATTCAAAGTTTGTGTGTACCAAGATGAAAATGGTAACTCGGAACTGCAAAATCACAAGGAAATAAGAGTTAGATTAGAATACGAGCTTGCTAAAGATATACCTGACCTAATCATCGGAGTCAGTATCCATACAATCCGGAGTGAATTGTTAGCTCATAGTAGAATAGACGACTGCATTGCGTTTGATTCTAAGTACACTTCTGTAGGGTATCATGTGTCAGAATTAGTGATACCTGGTAACACACTTGCTAATGGCGATTTTCTTGTAAAACTTGATATAGGAATTCATAATGTGAAACAGATTATAAATAAGGAGCTAAGCTTTTCTGTTGTCAACGTAGAAGGTATTGGTAGGAAGTTCATAACATCAAAATGGGATGGCATATTTAGACCTAACTGGAAGTGGATAATTCAGAACCCATAAAGAATTAATGCGCGTCTTTGTTCTCAACTTCATTAAGTTTATCTACACCTAATTCTTGCCAATAAAAAAAGTAGGTACTGTCATTCACTATTAATTTAGAAGTAGCTCAACAACATCCATGACTCTGACAACCTTAACTCTTACAACCTTTGAAAAAGCTAAAAGAAAAATTGGTTCACTAAAGAGAAATTTAATCTCGGTCAATCGCTCATTAACAATTCCCTATGAAAAGGCTCTCTTTCTCATGTTTGAGCAGCCTAAAGTGTATAAGAAAGAGGCGTTGTACTTCCATACGGAGTATCTTCCTTTTAAACAGATTGCGTGTAGAAGTTGGGATCCTTGGATTCTCAAAGATAAGAATGTCTACAGAATGTTTTTTTTACTAGGCAATAAGTTTGCAGAGCCTTTTTGGGTAGCAGGAAGTATTGGATACTCTATCTCGTATGACTTAAAGAACTGGATTTATCAAGGAGTTGCTCTCAATATAGATGATAGGTATGAATGGCAAAATGGAAGACTCCTTGCAGGTTCTTGCTACGTAGAAGATGGTTTATATTACCTATTCTATTCTGCGTCCCCTAAATCTCCAAGGCTTTTTGAAGAGAAAATAGGCTTGGCTATTTCAGAAGATAGTAAAAACTGGTTTAAATTGCCTGAGCCTTTAATTGTTGCGGACAATATAAATTATAGTTCTGCAAAAGAACTAAATCCTTTCCTTATGCCAAAGCCAGAGTTTGAACACTGGCACTTTCGAGATCCCTATCTGTACAAATGTCCTTCTAGCGAGCTTTATTATATAATTTTCTCTGCTTCAGCGGCTTATGGTCATGAAAGTTACAGGGGTTGTGTCGGAATAGCTGTTTCAGAGCATATTCAAGGACCTTATACTCTTATGGAACCTATTCTCTATCCAAAAGTTGAAGGGACAGATGAAGGTATTTTCTTTGAGATAGAAAGACCTCAAATCATCTTTAAAAACAATCAATATTATTTATTTGGATCAGCTTGGTTAGGAACATTAAATCCTAAAGTTATTGACATATATTCAAAGGCTGGAGCAAACGATTTCTCTTTGTACTGTTATGTTGCAGATAAGTTGACTGGTCCCTATTTGCCTATTTCATCTGTTCCTGTAGTTCCAGGAAGTAATAGAACAAAGCTTTATGGTACTAATCTTATGCAAGATGACTCCGAAAATTGGTTTGCCTACGGTTGGTATCCTAATTCTTTTGCTTGTGAAGTAACACCGAAATACCAAGTGCAATGGGATGAAACGGCTCCAGCAATCAAGTGATTATCACGGAAAATTATGTAAGAAAAACTTAGGTTTATATTGGCGATGCTATGAAGTTAAAACTTTCACAAGTTCCCATGAAGTCGAAACTACCTCAAAAGATTGAATACCCTCAGATTGAACCTATACCTGAAGGTACACACCGTCCTTTGTGGTCAGTGATGATTCCAACTTACAACTGTGCTAACTATCTCGCTCAGACTCTTGAGAGTGTTCTGTCCCAAGATCCCGGACTAAAACACATGCAAATAGAGGTTGTCGATGATTGCTCAACTAAAGATGACCCAGAAGCAGTAGTAAGAGAAATTGGTAAAGGGCGTGTATCTTTCTATCGTCAACCTCAAAATGTAGGTGCAATTCGTAACTTCAATACCTGTATTCAGCGTAGTGTAGGACAGTTTGTTCACATTCTTCATGGTGATGATTTTATTGCACCAGACTTTTATTCATCCTATGCAGAACTTTTGCAATCACATCCAGACGCTACCTTAATAATTAGCCCTTCAATTTCTGTTGATGAAAAGAATCAGCATATCCACACTGAGTCACCACTTCCAAACATAGATGGAAGAATAACAGACTTTCCAACAATTCAGGCTGTGAGAAATGCGATTCATACGCCTACTGTGATTGTACCTCGCAAAGTTTATGAGCAGATTGGCGGTTTCTATCTGCCACTGAGCCATACTGCTGATTGGGAAATGTGGTTCAGAGCAGGTCTGTATGGCAAGGCGGTTACCCTAGATAGGCAAGTTGCTTATTATCGTGTTCATTCAGGAAGTGATACAAGCCGACTGGCGCTTACAGGTAAAAATATTTGGGAGGGCAAATACACAGTTGATATGTGTATGCATCAATTACCTGAAAAAAATCGTACAGAGATTGAAAAAAATAAATATTCTCACATAGCAGAGCTAGCTCGTTACTTCTATGAAGAGTTAGCAAAGAGAAAAATATGGAAAGGTAGCTTAATTCATGCAGGTTGGAATTTAAAACTATCTCCTCGTAAATCTGCTATGAAAGTCTATTTCAAGGCTTTGGCTCGGTATGTGTTGTACGGAATTTTTAAATTTGAAGTGCCATTAATTAAACTTAAAAAAGATATCTCTAGTCCTACTTAGATGAATTGAAATATACTAACTATCCCTAACCTATGAAAATAGCTATTGTTAGCAAGTCAGATAGAAATGGAGGTGGAGCAAGTAGAGTTGCTGAAGATCTTGCAACCTGGTTAAATGATGCAGGTCACCCAACTGACCATTTGATTGCCTTTAACTTCAAAGAACCTCTTTCATTCCAGCGCAGTCTCTACGCACAACGTATTAGATTCAAGGTTTGTAAAAAAATTCATGAAAAGACGAAGGAATACGGTTTCCCTGAGTTGTTTCCTGTTGAATACTGGTTTAACTTAAGCAGAATTCTCGATAATTACGATGTTGTCCATTTTCATGATTTATATACTGCCATATCTCCGCTCACTCTCGCTCTAACTTCTCGACGCAAACCCACTTTTTTCACGGTACATGACTGTTCTCCATTTACTGGTGGCTGTGTGTACCCAATGGGGTGTGATAAATTTACTAGCGATTGTCATAAGTGTCCTCAATTACCTGAGGGGAAAAATAAAGAGAAAATACCTGATCATACAAGAGAAATTCAGACAATTAAACGATGGATTGCGAGTAAATTCAATATTCGCTACATATTTCCAAGTCATTGGATGCTTCAAGAGGCTCAACAGGCTCTTAAATTTAAAATTTCACCTGTTGTTATTCCAAATGGTCTTAATTTGCAATGTTTTCCTTCTGTGAAAAAGGTTGATGCAAAAAATAGTTTAGGTATTCCAGAACACCGCAAAGTAGTTGTTATTTCAGCACACGGTCTGTTTGATCCCCGTAAGGGCGTAAAGTATGCAATTACAGCCCTTCAAAGTGTGCGCGATTTGTCTCCAATAGTTCTAGCTGTAGGACATTGTAACGATGAGTTGAGGCAGGCATTGGAGGGAGTTGAGGTCAGAGAAATGGGTTTTATTTCAGACCCTAACTTTTTGGCTCAAGTTTACTCTGCAACAGACGTTATGCTTTTCTGTACCCTTGCTGATAACCTGCCACTTACTGTTCTTGAAGCAATGGCCGCATCTACTCCAGTCATTGGTTTTTCCACAGGGGGTGTTCCAGAGATGATCCAGACTGGACGCAACGGTATCCTAGTTGAACCTACTAACCAACAGGCACTAAACCAAGCTCTGCGCCAAGCATTGCTGTCCAGTGATTTAGAAGCAATGGGTCAGCAGGCAAGAAGAGATGTTGAAAATTACTTTTCAAGGGCTGTATGTGTTGAGAAGCATCTGCAACTCTATCAGAATTTTGAGCATTCATTGTCGAAAATTGACCTACAGTCTGTTGTACCGACTGAACCTGCAATAAACAGATAAGTCAAGTCTTGGGCTTTTTGTTGAATCCCCTAACAACATTGGTGGAATCTTAATGAAAGACATAGTTTATTCTTTTGACGTATTTGACACATCCCTGGTTCGGATTTGGGCTAGACCAACCCACCTCTTCTTGGAAGTAGGCAATCAACTACAAAAAGACAATTTGATTCAGGTTTCGCCAGAATCTTGGTGTCACCTAAGAATAGAGGCTGAAATAACTGCAAGAAAGACTGCATTAACTGATGAAGTAACACTAAAAGAAATATATACACATCTTGCTCCTTCCTTAAACTGGTCAACCGATGAAGTGGAAAAGGCAAAACAGAAGGAGATAGAAATTGAGCTATTGAGTTTACGTCCAGTACCAGCAACTCAAAAGAAAATTCAATCGCTCCAGCAAGCAAACCAACAAGTAATCTTTATTTCAGATAACTATCTTTCTGAAGAAGTTATTCGGACTTTCTTGAAAGAAAACAATGTCTGGACACCGGGCAGTACTTTGTATGTTTCATCAGAGGTAGGGGTTCAGAAAGAATCTGGCAAGTTATTTCAACACTGTTTGGTAGAAGAATCGCTCAAACCATCTCAGTTGTCTCATGTTGGAGATAACCAACACGCAGATGTCAAAGTTCCTAGAAAACTTGGTATTCCATTTGAATTTTTTACTCAAACCCACCTCAATCGATACGAGGAACGAATAGCGGACAGCACTGGGCTGCCGTTAAAATTTAGATCTCTCCTAGCTGGGGCTACCAGACTTACCCGTTTGCAGTCTCAAGAAACGAGTCTTGATAAACAAGTTATTTGGGACACGACAGCGAGTGCGATCGCTCCGATCTTATTCGGTTTCGTTCACTGGTGCTTAGTAGAAGCGCAAAAAAAAGGAATTCAAAGACTATACTTTGTCGCCAGAGATGGGCAAATATTGCAAAAAATTGCTCAAGTTATCTGCCGGAATTGGGGATTTAAAATCGACTGCCGCTACTTATACGGTTCTCGTCAAGCATGGCATTTGCCTGCTATCCAAGAGATTGGCGAAGCCGAGCTTGACTGGATTTTGTTTGGCACTGAGGCTGGCAGTCAGTTTTATTCAATTCGTTCTATTTGTGACCGGGTTAACATATCACCGGATCAAATTAAAGATATCTTGAGTCTCTATGATTTTCCAGCAACAAAATGGGATCTGAATCTTCAGCAACACGAACGTGAATTACTAAAGCAGATTTTCACTCACAAGGAGGTTACTGAAGTTATCATCTCAACTGTAGCGACCTATCGTAAGAAGGCGATTGGCTACTTCCGTCAGGAAGGAATAGGCGATGAAGTTCCCTTTGGTTTGGTGGATGTTGGCTGGACTGGACGCATACAACGCTCTTTTAGTAGATTACTTGACATTGGTGGTCTGTATCCAGAATCAGGCGTTTTTGGTTTTTACTTTGCCTTTCAACATCGGGTTAAGCCATTTCAAAATGATCGTTTACAGGCTTATTTCTATGATGTATGTGCACCGCGTGCTCGCGATTTTATCTCCAAGTACACTTGCTTGTTTGAGCTTTTCCTTACGGCGGATCATGGTAGCACAATGAGCTACGAGCGATGTGGTGAGCAGTATATTCCCGTACTTCGTTCCCCAAAAAATGAACAAGCGATTAATTGGGGATTATATGTCATGCAAGACGCTGCTGTTGAATTTGCAGAGCAAATTACAACACACCTGAGTGAGCAAGAATGTACAACTGATCTTTTACTGCAGGGAACTGAAATTTTAGCAAAAGAAATTGTCCTCAATCCTTCCCCTCACGAAGCCCAAGTGTTTGGCTCCTTCGCAATCTCTTCAGATCAAACTGAAAATGCCTTCTATGAAATAGCACCCATTTACAGCTTAGCCGACTGGTGGAGACTACTGCTTTATGATAGGCAACCACATCATGTAGATGTATGGTTTCCTGCGTCAGTTGCCAGAAGTAACGCCATTGTAAGAAAAATCTACAAATTGAGTAACAATAGCAACAACAGAATAATCCTTACAATTCGGAAAATTTTGGGCAAATTTAAACGTTTTTTCCTAAAAAAAATAAAACTACTTAATATTAGCTTTCAATAAAGCTAAAGCAGTAATGAAGTTTCAAACCCCAAATTACATCAAGCAAGGATAGATAAATCACATGAAATTTGACTGGCTAATCATAGGCGCTGGATATTCAGCCTGCGTAATAGCTGAGCGAGTTGCTAATGAACTAGGACAAAGAGTACTAATTGTAGAAAAACGGGATCACATTGGCGGTAATGCCTACGATTACTACAACGAGCATGGCATCCTAGTTCACAAATACGGGCCCCATATCTTTCACACAAAATCTAAAAAAGTTTGGGATTATTTGTCTCAATTTACTGAGTGGAGACATTACTATCACCATGTGCTGGGAGTTGTGGAAGGGAAGAAAGTTCCCATCCCTTTTAATCTCAATTCCCTTTACGCTCTTTTTCCGCCAAAATATGCAGAAAAGCTGGAGAATTTGCTTTTAGAAAACTTCGGTTTTGGGGTTAAAGTACCCATTTTAAAACTGCGTGAAAGTGCTAGTGGTGATCTCACCTTCCTAGCTGAATACATCTATGAAAATGTTTTCCTCCGCTACACGATGAAGCAGTGGGGTGTGAAACCAGAGGAACTAGATCGGGGAGTCACAGGACGTGTTCCAGTTTATATCAGCCGAGATAACCGTTATTTTCAAGACCCCTACCAAGCAATGCCCAAGCTTGGCTACACCGAAATGTTCCGCAAAATGCTGGCTAACCCCAACATTAAGGTAATGCTGAACACAGATTACCGCGAGATTATTAACGACGTTAAGTTTGATCGGATACTTTGCACCGGACCAATTGATACCTTCTTCGATTATATGTATGGCGAATTGCCTTATCGCAGCCTACGCTTTCACTTCGAGACTTTGGATCAAGAGCAGTATCAAGAGGTTGGTACAGTCAACTACCCCAACGACTACGATATTACCCGCATTACAGAGCAGAAGTATTTGTCAGGACAAACCTCACCCAAAACCACCTTGGTGATGGAATATCCCCAAGCTTATGTACCAGGGAAAAACGACCCTTATTACCCTATCCTCAATGAGGAGAACCGTGAGCGTCTTGAGCTTTATCTCAAGGAAGTAGAGAAACTCAGCGGTTCAGTACTTTTTGCCGGACGACTTGCAGATTACAAGTATTACGATATGGATCACGCAGTCCTGCGAGCACTTGGTGTATTTGAGAAAGAGATAGCAACCTCCGCGTAGAAATGAAAAGTCACATCTGAAGAAACAAGGTCATAAGCTTCTATGATTTTTGGAAAGCCAAGATTTGTAAGTTAAAAATAGCGACAAATGGCTGAGCCAGAACTTTATTTAATCTGGGTACAGCATCTACCAAAAAAGATGAGATATGTATAAACTCGGCAGGAATTCAATGAATATAATCAGCAGAATTCAATTTACCAATACACCTGATGCCTCTGACTTGTATATGAAATATAGTGAGGGTGCATCTCTAAAATTCTGTGAAGAATATGCAGAGATTACCCTTACTAAAAATGGTGTTTTGTCTTTCAACACCTACTTCAATTCATTTTATGAGACATTTTATGCCAAATATACGGAGCTTGAGTCTCTGTATTACCTATTAAAGCTTGAGGGTGATTTTCAAGTCTCGCTCTACAGAGAGCATTATGAACAAGAGAATAGAGAGCTTATTCATAAGGAGAATTTCGAGAACTGCCAACTACAAGAGCAAATTAAAATCTTGCTCCCTGATTCCTGGCGGAGTGAGGATGCTGGCAGAGTTTACCTGGAAATCATGTGCTTGAGTGAGCGGGGTTCTTTTGCGGAGGGATGTATAGCAACTGCTCAAAATCCGGTTAGGGAAGTATCTTTGGGTATCATCAGCTGCACATTTAAGAAAGAAGCGTACATTAAAAAGACAGTAGACGCTATTTTGAAAGATGATTTTTTACAAGACAAAAAGCTTAAAATATTTGTTGTTGACAATGGAAAAACCTTAAATAAAGATGAGTTTCCAGAGCAACAGGTTGAACTAATTCTTAATAGAAATGTAGGTGGAAGTGGTGGCTTCACTCGTGGACTCATTCAGGCTTTGCAGGAAGATGTTTTTACCCACTTCCTATTTATGGATGATGACATTCTGCTAGAGACTGAATCTATTTACAGGCTCTTCCCCTTGTACGAATATGCGAAGCAAGACTTCGCCGTAGCTGGTAGTATGTTCGATTTGTATAAAAAGCATATTTTGTATGAAGCAGGGGCATTGTACGCTAAATGCTTCGACGGTGATGGAGATTATATGTATAATCCGTTCACAATTGCTCCTTTGAAGAACAATCTTAATCTCGAAAATACTGCTAATACCAATCTTTTACTATCAGAGGAGAACCCAGACTACGGAGCATTCTGGTTTTTCGCATTTTCCAGAAAAGCTGTTGACGAAATAGGGCTGCCAATGCCATTCTTTATCAAACTAGACGATATAGACTTTAGCTTAAGGATTAAAGAACACTTTGGTAGTCCAATAGTACCTTTTCCAGGAATAGCTGTTTGGCATGAACCTTTCTATGGAAAGAACCCCGTTTGGGATAATTACTACATTATTCGCAACCACCTGATAACGCATTCCATGCGTAATTCATTGAATTATATGGATGCAGTCAAGTTTTTGACAAAAAGCCTGCTGCATAAGTTGTTTATATTTGACTATAATTCTGCAGAAATGTTGCTCAAGGGTTTTGAGGATTATATGAAAGGACCATTGCTGATGGAAAGCAGCGATCCAGAAATGCTACACGCCAGTATCGTAGGACTAAGCAAAAGCCACAAGAGTCAGAGTATACAGTCTAATTCCTTACTAAAGAGCGAACCTCCCAACAACTCAGGTGCTAAAAAGACCAAAGACCCTGCTTTCAAGAAACTGCTTGGTCTACTGACTCTCAATGGTCATTTGCTCCCAAGCTTTTTGTTGAGTAAGGATGATGCAATTTTGTGGATTACTTCTGACAATATGGAGTGGTGGCCCAAAGTATTTACGAAAAAACGAGTTTTGATTTTCAGGGAAGGCAACAACTCTATTTCCCAGAATGAAATGAGTAGACCAGTGGGTATTGGAATTTTCATCAAATGGCTTCAAATCATTCTTAAAGGTGGTATTAGGTGGTCATCTGTCAGTTCAGAATGGAGAAATGCTGTCAAGCTTTTGACCTCTACTGAGTTTTGGACAAAGTATCTCAAGCTAAATGAGCAAAGTTCATAGTCTGAGGAGCAGTATATGCAAAATTTACAAACTAACACACTTCAGGCGATCGCACTCCCCCCACTTCCCGACAACCCATTAGTCTCAGTCATAGTTCCAAACTACAACTACGCCAAATACATTGGCGAAACTCTAGAAAGTGCGCTTCGCCAAACCTACCCTCATTTTGAAGTCATAGTCTGTGATGATGGCTCCACCGACAATTCCTGTGATATCATCGCCAACTTTGTTCGCAAAGATTCCAGAATTAAGCTGGTTTGCAAGCAAAATGGGGGTGTTGCTACAGCATTAAATGCTGCATATCAAGAAAGCAAAGGTGAAATCATTTGCGTATTAGATGCAGATGATATTTGGCTGGATAACAAGTTGCAAAGGGTTGTGGAGGCATTTAAGTCTCAGCCTAAGTTTGGCTTCGTGATTCACAATGTAATTCAAATTGATGGTCAGGGGAACTTGATAAATTCAACCCCTATGTTAAAGCAATTAGCTTCAGGTTGGATGGCATCTTACGCTCTGGAAAATGGTGGATGGGTTGACAACATTCCTCCAGCCTCCGCGCTCAGTGTCCGACGGGAAGTTGGTGAGTTGATATTTCCACTCAACGAAGAATTCAAACGTAACGCAGATAGTATTATCTTCCGTCTAGCTCCATGCATAACAGAGATTGGATCTGTACCAGAGGTGCTGAGTCAGTTTCGCTTGCATGGAGCAAACATTACCAGTCTATTAACTTTGACTGTAGATTCTCTTGAGCGTGAGCACCTAATTATCGCACGTTTACACCAAGAGCAAAAACAGTTTCTTAAGAAATTCTACGGAACAGAAATCGCACAGAAGCTGACAGATTGGCAGTCCAGCCTCCTAGTACGCCACAATCTTTATTTAATTGCTCGTCTCAAAGGTGCATCTAAGGCAGAAAGCACAAAGGCACATCAGCAGCTTGTGACTCACCCCAAATTTAATGCTCAGTTTGGTAGTTCCATACCTCAAAAGTTACTACTACAATGGGGTGAGTATCTACCTAAGCCAGTTTTTTCCGCGTTGTTCGATCTGGTTTACGGATCGAGTCGGCTTAAGCGTTTCGTGAAATTGCTATTGAGGGGAAAGCTGATTGCCAGTCGGACACAGGGGTAATCCAAATTCATCTAGATTTGCACTAGGGGCGCTCTAGCTGAGTTAAGAATTTCAATTTGTATAACAAGTCATTTTGTATTCCAAGCAACTGAAGCCATACCTGACCACAGATTGACTTATAGCGTCAAGTACTTCAACAAAACACAGGTGAGCATACCATGAGCTACAAAAGCACGACCGACAGACTGTTTGAACAATACAACACTTATATTCAAAGGCCTACGATTGAGAACAGCCGTTCCAAAAAATTGATTTATCAATATTTTCAGCGTATTCTCAATCCGTGGCTACCAGTGGATCGTTCAGCCAGGATTCTAGATGTAGGCTGTGGCGAGGGAGCTTTAATAGCATTCTTGAAGGAGAAGGGATATACAAACTTGTCAGGATTCGATATTTCGCCGCAAAATGTAGCCATTTGCCATCGATTGGGGTTCAAGTTTGTGCAACAGTTGGATGTACTGCAACTGAAACAAGACCCTCGTGCAGAGCGATATGATGTCATATTTGCAATCGATATTTTGGAGCATTTACCAAAACAAGCAGCAGCCCAATTTCTGGAGCAGATCCGAAAGCAACTCAAACCAGGTGGCTATGTCGTCGTTCAAACCCCCAACATGGGCAGCGTATTTGGCTGTCTCTATCGCTACGCTGACCTTTCGCACGAGTTCGGTTTAACAGAACATTCTGCTGTGAGTCTTTTGACGATTGCTGGATTTGCTGCTGAAAAGGTAGAGATCAAACCATCTTGGAATGCATCAACATTTCTCGGGTATCTGCGGGAAGCTTACTTGCGTGTTCTACATCAGGTGATCTTCTTGGCTGAAGGAGCTGGTTGCCCTAAGATCCCAACAAAAAATCTCTTGATGCGGGCATTTAATTCATAAAAAGCAGACGGAACAAAGCATCCGTGTAAATCCTCATTATGCTCAAGCCTAATTCTCCCATAAAGACAGCTTCACCCCTACGCGTACTTTTTGTCAGTCATGCCTACGTGGTTGGTGTGAATCAGGGAAAGCTGAATGCGATCGCCCAAAGGGCGGCTCCCTCTGGGAGCATCGCCTCCTCCGGGGCAAAGCCCATCGCCCAAACTAACAAAGCTGAAGTTGGTTTGCTAGCTCCTAGCAACTGGAAAGCATTAGAGTGGAATCGGCTACTTCCACTAGAAACACCCTACCCTAATATCAAAACTTATTCAGCGCCTGTTTTATTTACAGGTCGAAGCGGCGCGCACCTATATGCGCCTTGGAAACTTGCTCAGGTACTCAATGAGTTTCGACCAGACGTGGTGCAGGTTGAAGAAGAAGTTTTTTCCCTTTGTGCGTTTGAGCTAGCAATTTGGAGCAGACTCACCAGCAAACCCCTAGTCGTCTTCGGTTGGGAGAATATGGAGCGCCGCCTACCACTTCCACGCCACTGGGTTCGCCAATTCGTCTTAAGTACGGCAAAGTTAATTATTGCTGGTAATCGTGATGGTGCAGAATTATTGCGTCAATGGGGCTACACCGGGTTAGTGGAAGTTATGCCCCAGATGGGAGTAGATACTCAGTTATTTGCTCCTAATTTTCATGGCGGCGCTAGGCGATCGCCTGAACAAAAAAACGAAGAATTTCACATTGGTTTCCTCGGGCGGTTGGTACCTGAAAAAGGTATTGACATCATATTTGCCGCAGTCCGCCAACTCCAACAGCAAGGACTCAACTGCCGAATTATCCTCTGTGGCTCTGGTTCAGGTGAAGAAGTTTTGAGACAAGAGGCACAAAAGCAACAAATTGCCGATCTAGTCACTTGGCAAGGAGCAGTACCTCACCATAAAGCCCCAGAACAAATCAGCAAGTTTGATGTCCTCGTTTTACCATCACGCACAGCCGCAACCTGGAAAGAACAGTTTGGTCATGTGCTGATTGAAGCAATGGCAATGGGTGTACCAGTGATTGGTTCTAGTTCTGGCGAAATTCCCAACGTCATTGGGCGACCCGATTTAGTGTTTCCAGAAGGAGATGCTCAGGGACTAGCGGCAATATTGGAGCGCATGATCCGCGATCGACAGTGGTGCGAAGAAACTGGACGCTATGGCATGACCAGAGTGTATCAGCATTACACGCACGAACGGATTGCAGAGCGGTTGCTTAACTTATGGCAAAAGTTACTGGAGCCAAACAATGCGGCATATGCGATGAGACACGAAAAGCTCATATAGCAGTGCCTTAAATCTAGCTTTGATGATGTTTTGAGGGTAAAAGATTACCAATGCGTGTAGTGATTGCGCGGATGATGCCTGAACCTAGCATGGATGTCTATGCTGATGGCATAATTTCAGGACTGCGATCTGTCCGACCAAACTGGGAGATTGTTGATCTCAAACCGCAACCTGTTGACAGAAAAAGTCGTTCTCTGTTACTCAGAGTTTGGAAATACTACGAACGTTTCTGGCGCTTTCCTCAACAAGTGCAGCAGCAAGTCGCCGATATATTTCATATCATCGACCCTAGCGAGGCGCACATCACTTATTGGTTAAAAAAGAAAAATAAAGCTGTTGTCGTCACCTGTCACGATCTCGTCAACTTTTACTGTCACAATAATCTTCAAGGCTCAGTGGAACTGCCCTTCCTCAGTCGTGGTATGTGGATACACGCTGTCAAAGGTATGAAGTACGCCGATCATGTCGTCGCTGTTTCTTCTGCAACAGCCAAAGATACGACTCAAATAATGGATATTGAACCTGCACGTATTTCTGTAATACCCAATGCAGTTGAAGCAGCATTTCAACCATTACCCAAAGAACAAGTTAAGTCTTTACGGCAAAAATATAGAATTTCACCAGAAACAGTTTGTTTACTGAATGTAGGCTCCAATCATCCGCGTAAGAATCTTTCTACCATTCTCAAAGTCATAGAAACTTTGCAGCAGCGAGGCTTGTCTATCCACTTGTGGAAAGTGGGTGCAGACTTTACAGATGAACAAAAAACCTTCATCCAAACCCAAGGGCTAGAAAATCATATCAGCTACTTAGGCAAGCCAGATAAATCTACCCTAATTCAAATTTATAACGCCGCTGATATGTTAATAGCGCCTTCACTCCATGAGGGATTTGGCATAACCCTTCTAGAGGCAATGGGTTGCGGAATTCCAGTTATTACCTCAAAGGTTTCAGCCATGCCTGAAGTAGTAGGAGAAGCGGGATTATTAGTTGATCCAAACGACTATCAAGCAATTGCAGATGCAGTGTGTCATCTTCACAATCATCCTGATTCTTATCAGGAATTAGTAAGCAAGGGAATTGCAAGAGCTAAACTGTTTACCTGGGAAAAAGCAGGTAAACAAATTGCTGAAATTTATGAGAAAGTTCAGGCTTGTAAAGAACTTAAAGGAGTTGCGAAAACTTAAGGAAATAGAGAACAGGAAACAGAACTTTTTTAGTCTAAAAAACTACTTTGATATGCTCCATAATTCAGAAAAAATCGCTTGTGACAGTGCTGGACGCGGAATGTAGGTAGTAAAACTTAATTTTTTCGTTGTTCAATCTATTCTAAAGAGGCGCTCTAGATGTCACTAACCCAGGGCTAAAAGCTACTGGGCTTGCAAGAGGGGAAATAACCACTTCCTGAATCAAGTTAAAAAAGTGTCTAGCTATTTCAACTGAATTGCCTGGGTGTGGTAGCCCAAAACACGTTAAAAATGCCTCCCTAGTTTTTAATCTCTGTGGCAGTCAGTAGCGAAGGGATATATAAACCTAGCAATAGGACTTATTGTAAATGTTTGTTCCAGTAGTTGACCAAAACAACCGTCCCTTGATGCCAACTACCCCTAGCAGGGCAAAGCGTTGGATTAAGTCAGGTAAAGCTACACCATTTTTTAAAAAAGGAGTATTTTGTGTTCGGTTGAATCAAGAGCCATCTAATAGAAACACGCAACCAGTAGCGGTTGGAATCGATCCAGGGAGTAAGCGTGAAGGCTACACAGTAAAGTCACAGGCACACACTTACTTAAACATTCAAACTCATGCTGTTGATTGGGTGAAAGACCATGTAGAAGTTAGGCGTAACATGCGACGCGCTAGACGGTTTCGCAACACTCCATGCCGACACAACCGTAAAAATAGACTTGTAAACAAGCAAAAATTACCGCCATCCACTAAAGCCAGATGGCAATGGAAATTACGAGTTTGCAAGTGGTTGACGCTGATATTCCCTGTCTCTACTTTCGTAGTTGAAGATATTAAAGCAAAAACTTGGAAGGGTGCAAAGAGGTGGAACGTTATGTTTAGTCCACTCGAAGTTGGTAAAAGATGGTTTTATTTAGAGCTAGAAAGGATTGCTAATCTAGAAACCCGAACTGGCAACGATACTTACGAAATGCGTTTAAGCTTAGGTTTGAAAAAATCTAAAAACAAGCTATCTAACAAGTTTGATGCTCACTGCGTTGATTCTTGGGTGCTGGCTAATTGGTTTGTAGGTGGACATGCTAAGCCGGAAAACACTCAACTACTTGAGATTGTCCCATTAGAATTTCATCGTCGTCAACTTCATCGACTGCAACATGCTGCTGGTCATATTAGGTCTCGATATGGCGGGACAATCAGCGCAGGTTTTAAGCGCGGTTCAGTCGTGAAACATCCTAAATTTGGGTTCTGTTACGTGGGTGGTTGGCAAGAATCACCGACTAAAAAAGACCCAGACAGAAAAACAATTAGCTTGCACAGTCTTAAAACTGGTAAGCGATTAACACAAAATGCAACTACCAAGGAATGTATTTTCAAATCTTACGGCTCATGGAGAATATCTACGGCAGTTAAAACTGCCTGAGTCGTGTTTCCTCTCAGCGCTAAAGCGACTGAGTTTCCACACTTTCCACGAGGTTTTATGAAAATTCTGATGTCCGCCTACTCGTGTGAACCAGGTAAGGGATCTGAACGCGGCGTGGGCTGGAATGTTGTTCGGGAAGTCGCTAAATATCACGAAGTTTGGGTTTTAACTCGATTTGACGAAAGTGGGGAAGCAATTGAAGCCGAGCTAGCTCGTAACC
Organism: Brasilonema angustatum; assembly: GCF_059505445.1. Lineage (NCBI taxonomy): Bacteria > Bacillati > Cyanobacteriota > Cyanophyceae > Nostocales > Scytonemataceae > Brasilonema > Brasilonema angustatum. Next base: position 25,077 of record NZ_JCACKO010000035.1, read on the forward strand.
CAGTGCCTAACTTACACTTCGTATATTTCAATCTTCCCATATTCGGTAGTCTCTGGCGCTGGGGGTCAAGCGGTGCGATGCAAATCCACTACTATCTTTGGCAGATCCAAGCATACTTTGTAGCCCGCCGTCTACATCGTGAAATCGGCTTTGACATCATACAGCACGTAACTTTTGTCAAGTATTCAAATCCTAGCTTTCTTTCACTGCTGCCAGTTCCTTTTGTATGGGGACCTGTTGGTGGCGGCGAATCAGCGCCAAAAGAGTTTTGGCGAGATTTTAGCTGGCGTGCAAAAACTTACGAAATTATCAGGGACTTTGTTCGCTTTTTAGGGGAACTCGATCCGTTTGTGCATCTGACTGCTAAAAAAAGTGCTGTCGTTAGCGCTACAACTGAGGATACGGCTAAGCGACTGTATAGAATGGGTGTAAGTAATGTGCAGGTTTTATCTGCAATAGGGCTGACGAAGGAAGAAATAGCCCATCTTGCTGAGTACGCGATGCCAGACGCTTTGCCAGTAAGGTTTATTAGCATTGGTAGACTGTTGCATTGGAAAGGGTTTCATCTAGGACTACGTGCTTTCGCCCAGGCAAACCTGCCTGATGCCGAGTACTGGATTTTGGGAGACGGTTCGGAACGCGATCGCCTTCACACCCTTGCTCAAGATTTAGGAATTGCTCAACAGGTAAAGTTCTGGGGCGAGCTACCCCGTGAAGAGACTTTGGCAAAACTAGGCGAGTGCCATGTGTTAGTTCATCCCAGCTTACACGATTCTGGGGGGTTGGTGTGTATGGAGGCAATGGCAACAGGGCGTCCGGTCATTTGTCTGGACTTGGGAGGACCTGCTTTGCAAGTTACTGAGGAAACTGGCTTCAAAATTTCTGCAAATCATCCGGATCAGGCAGTCGATGACTTGTCTAAAGCAATGATTAGTTTCGCTAAAGATCCAGAACTACGCCTACGTATGGGTCAAGCCGGACAGAAGTTAACCACAGAGGCTTTTAGTTGGCAAGTTAAGGGAGAACGTTTGGCTGAGGTTTATGAAGAAATTGTAGCTCGGAAAGAAAAAATAACGAAGCAGCCTGAATTGCGATTGCGCGGAACGCACACGCCAAAGGCGTATCGCTAAGTACATTCAAAGAAAGAAAAATAACGCCCTAATATGCATATCCTAATTGCTGCTTTACACAGACCTACAAAACCAACTGGTGTTTGTAGACACGCTGCAAATCTTGCTAAATGTCTTGCAGATAATGACAAAATTAGCAAAATTACTTTGGTGCTAGGAGTATGGCAAAAAGATTACTTTGAAACAGCTTTTTCTCTATCTTCCGAAAAAATTAAATTAGTGCTCGTCGATATTAAAAATAGCTCAGTTTATAGAAATATGTGGTTTTTATTTGGTCTCCCAAAAATCGCCAAACAACTCAATTCTGATATCGTGCATCTTTCATTTCCACTTCCCTTCATTCGCTCACTTTTTTCCTGTCCTGTCGTAGCCACTATTCATGACTTGTATCCTTATGAATACCCAGAGAATTTTGGCTATCCTAATGTTATCTTTAATAAGTTATTCTTGCAAGTATGTATAAATAATAGTGATGGGCTTTCTTGCGTTTCTAAAATCACTTTAAAATGCCTAAAAAAATATTTTTATTATATTGAAAATAGCAAACAAAAAACGACTGTAGTTTATAACTACGTAGATTTTGGTAATGTAATTTCAAGAGTTTCAAATAGTATCAAGAATAGTATTGAAGCTCCGTTCTTGCTCTCTGTTGCTCAACATCGGAAGAATAAAAACCTAGATATATTAATACAAGCATATTCTCTCCTGCTCAAGCAGCATCAACTAAAAGATTCAACTCAACTAATTATTGTTGGCAGTTATGGTCCAGAAACAGAGAATATTCAATCTTTAATTCAAGCGCTTGACCTCCAAAAACAGGTCATTTTGCTTTCCTCTATTGAAGATGAAGAACTATGCTGGCTATACAAAAACTGCGAGCTTTTCGTTATTCCATCATCTACCGAAGGGTTCTGTTTTCCCTTGGTGGAAGCATTATCCTTTTCATGTAAGGTAGTTTGTTCAGATATTCCCATCCTTCGAGAAGTTGGCTCCTCAACCTGTCACTACTTTGATTTAAAGCATGATCCTGTCAAAAATCTTTCAGAAGGCATGGTTTCTACTCTCTCTCAACCTTCTACCGACACTTCATTCATGGATTCACGCTTTTTGAAACCAAATATAGCCCAGCAGTATTTAGACTTATACAATTCAATAAGATGATTGAACTCTTGCACTTGACTTGTTATTGGTGTTTTTGGAGCGTTCCGTACCCCAAAAAAGACTAGAGGTAATATCCAAAATGGCTTAGATTTATTTCCTCAATATATTTGAGTATGTAAACAGATAGATACTTCCAAAAAATTAGCTTATTAAATATCTACAGTTAATAGCAAGAGTTTCGGGTAAAGTATAATTAATTTCCACTCCTATGTCTATTAATAATAGGGAACACAATTTCAAGATTTTTAGTCTGGTTATATTTGTAACAAGGTCATTATTTTAAGTTTAAAATATGTCCGTGAACCGTGATCCATCAATTCGACCAAAGCAGGGAATAATTAGAAATTCAACATTGTTCCTTCTAGGGTTTGCTACTGCTTTTTTTCCTCGCTTACTGTCAAGCTATGGTGCTCCCTCAGCAATCAATTTTGTTCATTTTCTAGTGATACCAACGGTTGTTGGAATAGCGATATTTACAACTGAGCTTAAAGATCGTAAGCAGATTGCAATGATTGGAGAACTGGTTTTCGGAATAGGGATACTGCTTGCATGCATGACTGCCAGTGCTCTGCTCAATCAGGCAGGTATTATAAATGTTTTTGTAGACCTGATATTGCTAGCGGAACCCTTCATATTTTTACTAGCTATAATGGCTGTTCCTGTAGGCAGTAAAAATATAACAAAAATTAAACATTGGTTATTCGGATTCGCCCTATTTAATTTGCTATTAGCCCTTGCTCAGTCGATTCTCCTCCCTCTTGGAATTTACCCGAAACCACAAGGAGGAACCATACAAGACAACATTGTAGGTGTGTTTGGGGGAGGAGGAGGAAATGCAGGCAATTATGTGTCTTGCACGATTTCGCTATATTTCGCCTTATATTCTTTTAACATTTTCAAGACGGTTCCTCTCTGGGTTAAAATCGCTGGATTATTAGCTACCGTGTATCAAATACAGGTTTCCGATTCCAAACAAGTGTTTCTCGCCATTATGGGAGGGTGGCTCATTTTAGTTATCGTCAAATCGAAAGATCTGAGAAAATTATTATTGTATCTGATCCCTTTTATTTTGATAGTTGCCCTATTTTTCTGGGCTATAAAAAATCTAGATCTTGAATTTTTGGCAGCCTATAAAAACTGGCTTGATCGAGATATCTGGGGACTAGACGGGGAAGCTGCTCGAATCAAGCTGACAGCATTTCGACTCATTCCCTCTTATTATAAAACGCCATTGAACTGGTTGTTGGGTCTGGGTCCAGGTCACACAGCCGGTCGTTTAGGAGGATGGGTACTGCGAGATTACGCGAAGATGCTAATGCCTCTAGGTGCTACTGTTCATCCTGTAAGTGCTGATATTTGGCAGGCCATCAACGCTAGCTACCTTCCGCAAGAGTCTACTGTATACTTCCCACTATTTACATGGGCAGGGATCTGGGGAGATTTAGGATTCGCCGGCTTGGGAGCCTACTTATACCTTTGCTCTATTGTGTGGCGCAGGATTTGTGCGGATGACTTTAGCAAGTTTTTGCTACTTTCCACTGCCGTTTTTGGGTTGATCCTGACTCAGATGGAGGAACCGGGACACATGCTTACGGTAGCGTGTTTGCTCGGTTTACAATGGCATGAAAGGCAGTTGAGAGTGCGATCGCGTTATCATCCCGCACACCCAACCGATGCAGACACTCGGGTACAAATAAGCTAAAGCTAGCAACTTGGGTTAGTAGTTAGTAGAAACACTGCCTTGTTTCAGGTTCTTCACTTGCGCTAGATGTTTTTCCGTGTAAATCCTCTGATTCCCTAAGGTTCTTTCTGGTATCACTCGATTCTCACTTTCCCATCTACGCAAAGTAGATGTAGAAACACCTATTAGTTTTGCAAATTCTCCTACCTTCCACATCCAAAAACTTACTCATACTAAAGAAGTACAAGTAAGTTTAACAAACTTTTTTGCTATTTAATTTAGCTCTGTTTTATTTTTCGCCACTCTTCAACCAGTGGAAAAAAGATTGGATGTAAAGAACTTTATCTTGCAAGCGTTCCCTCACCTGAATATGGTAGAGAGTTCTGCCCATAAATCTATCTGAAGTCCTGACTGGATCAAAAAGTTGATTGTAAACCTGGGGGACGATCGCACTTACCATCGGTTCAGCTTTCACCTGCTGCCAAATTTCTGTTGGTAAGACAACTCCTAAAAGATCATGTGCCAAGAAAAGCCCCAAAAACAGCATCCGTCTACAGCCAAATGCGCTAGCTTGTTTGAGGACTTTTTCCCAATTTAGATCCGGGTGTTTGTGAACGAGTGTAGCAATATCGCACAGCCATGATAGCCTTTCCCACATATGTCTAGACCCATGTACGCATAAAATTGGTAGCCAATCTTCTAGAGGCAGGTAGGATAGAGTTGTGCCAGCCAATGAGAATGGTTCCAAGTCTTGCCACAAGTGTTTAGGTTCAATGGGAGTGATGTACTTTGGTGCAATTCGCCAATGAATTTCTAGAAAAATTTCCTTTTCATCATGAATAAAGTCATAGGTATGCTCAGTTTTTGCTTGCAGATAGGCAATTTCTTCTGCATAAGTCATTTCAATATTGGGTCGATATCCTTGATCAAGCAGTAGTTTCTTAACTGCAAAAATATCTTGCACTTCGACAATAATATCTAAATCACCAAATTGCCGCAAAGCTACATCACCGTATATTAAGGTAGCCAAAACTGGCCCTTTGTAAGGTACTGCTACAATCCCTTGGTCCTTCAAAAGATCCAAGAGTTTGACGAGTTCTCCAGTCAAAAACAAGTTACGCCCAGCGAGCGTGTGGAAAAGGGTGCGGAGTTGATTTAGAGCAAACTCTGGTACGATCTTAGGACACATGGTGTTGAGGCGAGTGTACAGCAGAGATATTACACCGTGTCCATATGCTGTTTGAATTAGGTATTCCCAGTCAATGTTTTCTTTAACCAAAGCTTTGATGCGTTCGCCCCCTTGGAGCAGCTCCTCCGGAGCATCGCTAATAGCATCATCAACCTGTGGGCGCACGCAACAAAGAAGTAGCTCTATCTCCAAACAGATTTTTTTTTCTGAAATCCAGGTATTTTGTTTAGATATAGTTTGCATTTTTGTTAATTAATGTAATTAATGTTCATTTTTTATATTCAGCCTGCTATCGATGACCTTTCTGGTACTTCCGCAGGCTATGACTTCAGTAATTATTTTTTGTCTCCCATTATTAGGTAACTGCCATAAATATGCAGATAAGGAAAATGATTGCCAAGATACCGTGTCACCTTACCACTGCCACACACTCTAATGTGGCAATACCCCATCATCTTCAGCTTCAACTTCAAGGCATCATGAAAATGCTGGGAAACATGGCTAGTGTCATCTAAAACGCTTTCTCCACGAATTTTCTTCTTTATGTCTAAAGGATTAGGGGTTGTAAGCATAAATCTGCCGCCAACTTTCAAAACCCGAAAGATTTCCGCAAGCGTCTTGTCAACGTCCATTGGGTATATGTGTTCAATAAATTCTCCAGCAACAACGACATCGAACGTACGGTCATCACAAGGAATTTCTGTTGATAATCCGTAAATGCCTCGTTCATATGCTTGAGGTAGCCTATCCAACCTATCCTTGACGCAATCTAGCCCAAAAATTTGCAGACTTTTATTGAGACTTTTTAATACTTGACCACCTCTTCCAGTATTGCATCCTATATCAAGTACAGTAAGGATATTCATAGGAAAAAAGCGATAAAACTGGCGGTAGCGTTTCTCTGTGAAAGGGTCGGTCTCGCTAACGATTTGTTGTGCATTTAATTCTTCATATGTAACCATCTTTACATCCTCCAATTAGTAATTGACAGCAAACCAGGGGTTTATTTGATTACTTTTAATTTGTCAATCAGTGACATCAGAAAGTAAAGCAATGTCTGATGACAAGCCGCGTCGCGTTTACACATTTGTAAATTGCGACACACTTTTTCAGAGCTAGCGATCGCATTTAACCAGCAAACCCTGAGCGTACAACTCATCTATAAATGTCTCCACATCACACCGGAGTGTGGTTTCCTCAACGTCGTAGCTGCTTAATACTGACATGACAACTTCTTCTATATCGCCATGCTCAACAACCGCTTGCCAAATATCAGCAGCTACACCAGTCAAGCAAAAGCTTTCTTGAGTTGCCAAATTACCAATTACAATCTGTCCCTCATACTCTCCAAAGATGACTTGTGATTCTGGTTGAATGAGTCCTTTACTCTCCGGCTGAATCTGGATAATTGGAGGTTCAGTAGCAGCTTTGAGTCGATTTTTTAAGCAGATTTCTGGAGGAATCAAAAGCCAGCAACCCTCTATCCTTTCAGTCACAGGGTTCCAAAAAAAGCGATCTGGCTCATTCCAACTGAAACAGACATGGTCAGTTTTTCCAACCCAATAGCGGAAACCGCTGAGGTTGAAGAGCGAGTGTTTCTGCCAAGCTTGGTAATCATCGCCCAACTCTTCAGGTGCGTAGTCATAAACATCCTGTGCACTCACACAAGCGAGGACGCGAGGTTCACTAGTTGCGATGCACGAACGTAGCTCCGGATGAGAGTACAGATGGGCAAAAATGACCTTCTGCGGGGAGTGGGATTGCAAAAATCCGTATAACCGCGAACCAGTATACACGCAGTCATCCACAACTACCCAAGGTACATCCGGCGATTGAGGTGGCTGCAATTGCTCGCTCGTTAGTCCTAAACAATAAGCCAGCATTCCCAGTACAATCTGTCCCCCGCGAGGAATGGCAGTGAAGTGAAAGCGTTTCAGTTCCTGATGACCAAAGCGATCAATTAACTGACAAGCCAAGCGCTGACAATCCAGTTCAGCTTGACGATAGCTGACATAGCGCATCTGAGCTAGATCCCGATTTAAGTTTTGCAACTGTGTCCCAATTCGGAATTTAGCAACTTCATCAAAGCAGCCCAACACCGCTAGTACAGGTTGGGGAGTCGGTCGAGCAATCAATACACTTGGAGGCATTTCTGCCCAACTAGGACTGCTGGTAATGGCTTGACTTAACCTACACAATGCCTCAGCAGGTTCAGCTATTTGGAGTTCACGACTATAGTGAGCTAAAGATTCGGCAGCAATTGGAATGCTATAGATTTTCGGCAACTGAGCCGCCGGGGAAAGTGATTGTGTTTTACTAGCTTGAGAGAGGGTTTCTTGCCACATAGAGTCTTCATCGATACTGCTGGGCTTGGGTTTCAAACAAGTGGGCATAAGTAGCGCTCAACTGTATCAGTTCGTCATGAGTGCCACTTTCAACAATTGAACCATTTGCCATCACATAAATGCGATCCGCCATTTTGACGGTTGATAAGCGATGGCTAATCAGAATGGCAGCTTGATTTTTGATCAGTTGGCGGAACTTTTCAAATACCTCGTATTCAGCCTTAGGGTCCATCGCACTGGTGGGTTCGTCCAAGACAATCACCTGGGAGTCCCGGAGAAATGCCCGTGCCAATGCGACTTTCTGCCACTGACCAATGCTCAGTTCTTCTCCTAGCTCAAACAATTTGCCCAGGATGGTGTCATAACCTTGGGGTAAATGAGTAATAACATCATCAGCACCAGAACGACGGGCAGCGGCAATTATGCTTTCCCGGTGCGGTGGTAAGTCGATGTTGCCTAACCAAATGTTCTCTTGCGCTGTGAAGTGGTACTTGGCATAATCTTGGAAAATTACGCTAATTTCCCGACGTAATTCGGCAATTTTAAATTGGCTGAGGTCAATGCCATCAATAGTGATACTTCCAGAGGTTGGAGCGTATAATCTGCATAAGAGTTTAATGAGGCTAGTTTTACCAGAACCGTTTTCTCCCACCAACGCTACGACTTCCCCAGGTCGAATAATCAAGTTAATATCCTTAAGTGCCTGACGGGTAGTAGTAGAGTATTGGAAACTGACATGATTAAAGACGATGCCAGTTTGCATCGGTCGGGGGATAGGCACAGGATGTAAAGGCTCAACCAATTTGGGTTTCAGGTCAAGGAATTCATAAAGGTTAGCGAGAAATAGGTTGTCTTCATACAAACCAGACACACTACTCAATAGACCTTTAATATCGTTCTGTCCACGTTGCAATGCTTGGTAATACAAGACAAGATCCCCTAGTTTGAGCACACCTTGGATAGCTTGATTGACGATGAAGGCAAGGACAGCAAACATTAAAATTGCTGCTACAGCTTGAGCAGCAAAGTTAGCCAGAGAACGTGCGGTGAAAATGGCTAGACTTTCTTTATATATTTGTCGTCGGATACGGAGATACCATTGACTGAAGTAGGAGCCTAAATTAAACAAGCGAATCTCTTTAGCGAATTGGTCTGATGTCAGCATCCAAGCTAAGTACATCGACTGCCGTTCTTGAGGTGTGACTTTACGCTGCCAACGGTACAAAACACGAGTGTATTTTACTCTTACCAGCATAGAGGGGAGACCAGCAACAAATAACATTAAGGCAATTCCCCAATGAAGTGACAGCAGTAAGCCAACCATCGCCAGCAAAGAAATACTATTTTGTCCCACCTGTGCCAAACGATTCAAGATTTGGGGAGGGCGGTAAGGAGCTTCTTGTTGAGCGCGTTGCAGGGTATCGTAGTATTGGGGATTTTCGTAGTATTCTAGATCAGCTTCTATTGATTTAGCCTGGAGAATACCCTGCATATAGTCACTCACCCGCTGCGAGTGGGCGGTATTGACCAGTTCTGTTAAGGAGTTGCAAAGCGTAGTGACCAGGGTGACTACACCTGCTAGGACAATTAAGAATAATACCTGACCAAAGGCTGCTGCTTTGTCAGCTGTGTTGAGGCTGGCAGCGACTGTATCGACGATGAGTTTAGCAAGATAGATTGTTAGTAAAGGTAATATACCTTGGATGACCAAGAGGACGACGCGAGCGATCGTCCAACCTTGACTGCTTTGCCAAACTAGGCGCAATGCAGGCAAAAAGCGTAATGTGTTCTGGAGTTTTTGTTTTAATATTTTGCCTGCTTGCATACTTTAAATTTATACCAAAACAAAATATTAAGAGGTTAAATGGCTGCTGCGAGTGTTGAATCTAAAGTTAGATTATAGAAAAAAGTTATTTTTGACAATTCAGCGAGTATAAACACCCTGTTTAATATCTTCCTCGATCAACTTCACTAGATCTGGAAGAGCGTCCAAAGAAAATTGCCGTCGCAGTCGGCACACAGATATTTGCTTAACTAGTTTCTGGCACTGGTCAAAATGTGTCTTGGTAAAGTCTGGAGTTTGTAATAAATTGACAGCGCGGGAATAGCGCACCAACTCCATGAAGGCATTTGCAGGATGCAACGGTTCTTCAATGCTATGTTGAGTTCCTTTGTCCAGCACGTAAAGACGCTTTAATGGCAGGGGTTTTTCGCAAAAACCTTCGGAAAAGCGGTAAACCAGCTTTTCCGTCATTGAGTGTAACAACGGCAAATTTTCCGGAGTATGCCCTAAAGAAGTGGCGGCATCAGACCATAATTTAACCTGGGGAAATCCAGGAAAGACGATGGGTTCGTCAGTATCCATCTTGACAGCCATCACATCATCCGTAAAAATACTGTATCCTTTAGTATGGAATGCCTCGGCTAGCGTTGACTTACCCCATCCAGAATGACCTAAAAATGCTATTGCTCCACCTTTAACAGCAATGCTACTGGCATGAAGAACAAGCAGTCCTCGTTGCCTGAGCAGTACTGCAAGAGCCGGTCCGAGAATAAAAGGACGCAGCAAATCCTCATCAATTCCTGGGTCTGGTTCGACAACAATCTTGTGTCCAAACTCTACCAAAAACCTTCCCACTGTTGAGTTTTCTAACTTTAAAAATCCTACTAGCCTTAAGCCACCATCAGCAGCTTCACTTTCAAAGTCGCCAATCTGCCCCTTGGAAATGACTACATCTGGCTGTTGCCTAGTAATTTCTGGCATTGTTTCACCAGGCATCAATTCAGGAAAAGCCAGTTCTGAGTGAATATAGAGATTATAGGCAGAGTAAGCAAACACCTTTTAGTCACCTTTTTGCTTGTTCGGGAAGAATTGAAGAGAATAGCTATGAAGATTCATAGCTATTCTCTTAGGAGAAATTAGCTCCTACAAAGAAGACTTATACCAATCCGCTTTCTAAAACGTAATTTAGATTTTGGCAGTATCCTTAAAACTGAGGTACTTAAGGCATTTCAGTTTTACGGTTTAGATTACAGTTTGGTATTAGAGTTGCAAGGGCGTTAATTGCTGTTTGCTCATACCTTATAAAGGAGGCTACAGCATACCTTGAACTCTTAGGCTGCTTCTTAGATACATTGCCCGTTCTTTTTGACACAACCATCAAGTGAACCAGTACCACTTTGAAGAGGAACACTAGCCATTGGCGGTCCAAAATAGGTATCTTTTGCACTAGAGTCAAAGCTAAAAGCTGTGATCTTGCTCACGTTACCGTGGTTGGTAAGTCTAGGCGCTGCGTAAGTTTTTTTCATTGTTTTCAATCCTGTTGTGAAGTATTGTGTATTTGCGTAGATGCACCCAATTTTAATATGAGTACGTATAAAGATTGAGCGTAATTTATACTTCTAACTAATTCTATTGTTTGAGTTGGGTGTGATCTAGCCAAAAAGCCAACATGGCTACTTGCCAGAACACTAAGTCTGTTACGCTTTCAGAGGACTGAATGTCCTTTATAGATATTAATTCTTCATAGATTTTACGTAGGGCTTTGACATCCACATAATCAGTGATCGAATGTAAATGATTTTGCATCACTCGATCCAAATGCTCCCGATTATGTTCCAATAGTCCATACAAAAAGCTGGAACTCATATCGCCTTTGCTGCGACGCCACTGCACTTGTTCCGGTAGAACATTTGACATGGCACGACGCATAATAAAGCGAGACCAACTTTGGCGAAACTTTTGTTCAGGTGGTAGAGACAAACAGAATTCAATCAACCGCTTATCCATAAAAGGGTGGCGCGTCTCAATGGAAAATGCTGCGGAATACTGGTCTGAGACTTCTAGAGCTTGTGTCAATACGCCCGAAGTTAGACCCCGCCAGTGCTGTTCTCTTTCGGTAAGGGGTTGATTAGACTGTGAATTCTTGAGAACTTGAATACGCTTTTTTAGATTGATATGCTTGGCAAATTTACGCTTGACGATTTGGTTGCGGTCATTATTTGCCGGTTGATTGTGTCCGCGCAGCAATTGCCAAGCCTGTCGTATTGGTTGAGGAAGCAAAGGCTTAAAGCCGTGGTGCACGAAAAGCGATCGCCGTGAGACGTTAAAGTATTGCAGGATCTGATTGATTTGTCTGGCAAAAGTAACCCATCTCCCAGAGCGTGCTAGTTCTTCGAGATACGTAAAAGCATAGTATTGAAGAATTTTACGTGGTGAAACACTAGCAAGCTTGTGTAAATCATCGACTTCCTTTGCGAAAGTTGACCATTGTCCTTTTCTGACCAATTCAGTAAGATAAGCCTCGCCATGAGACAAGGTATTATCACCGTCAAAGCCGTCTAAGACAACGCGAACCCCCTCTTTGTGAGTTGCTTCATTCAATCCCCAAACCAAAAAATGTGTAGGTGCAGGAATCGCTCCATCGTGATATTGGAAAATTTTATCTAAGTTTGATAAGGGACCTTGTTGGTCGGCATGAACATAATGGGGAATCATGCCACCCTGGGCAAGAACAGCTTCAATAAACGGGCGCTCATCGCATTCGGTAACTGCATCAAAGATATTTGAGAAGGTGTGCAATGAGCGATTATTGCCTTCTTGCATCAGTAGTTGCTGTGCCGTACAGGTGACAGAGGACGAGTCTAGCCCACCACTAAGATGCGAACCGACTGGAAAGGCACTACGTAGACGACACCGGACTGCCTCGGTAAATATTTCCCGTAATGCTGAAGCATATTCCTCATCAGAACCCAACCGCAACTCACGGCAAGGATCTAGTGACCAATAGGAACCAATTTGGATTCCTTTGGCACTCAACGTCATGTAACTGGCAGGAGGAAGTCGGTATATGTGCTGATAAAATGTAATAGACTTATCGTTGAAGATTGCTGCTAAATAATCAGCGACTTTCACTTCATTAAGTTGGTGTGGTATCTCCTGCAAACACAATAAAGCTTTAATCTCAGAGCCAAAAGCAAAAATTCGACCTGTTTGATAGTAATAGTATAAAGGTTTGACGCCCATATGGTCGCGAGCGCAAAAAAGCATTTGATTTCGCTTATCCCAAATGGCAAACGCAAAGTCTCCTAAGAGGTGTTCTGGGCAGGACTCACCCCATTTTTCGTAAGCCGCCAATATTAACTGGCTATCCGTGATTTTTTCGGATGGGCACTTATCAAATTGTAACACATGGATAAGTTCATCCCGGTTATCTATTCGACAATCTGCTGTAATGGCTAAATCACCTGTCTGGTTAATCAATGGCAGTTTTTCTAGCAGAGATTCCGGTGTTGTCCACAGCATCCGATGCCCTAAACCGACAGATCCGTCAACCCAGATGTCTGCACCATCATGTCCCCGGTGAGCAAGAATATCGACCATCCGTCCCAAATCTTCTCGATCTACAGGGCGATTATCAAGGTAGTAAATTCCCATAATGCCGCTCATAGCTTGACTCCTTCGAGAGATGGTAGTGGGATAAAGCGTGAGAGATCCGGAAGATTGCCGATCGCAACCCGTCCCTGATACTCAATCCAAGCATGAGCCTCTAATTGTCCTCCCTGTTCTTTAGCAACACCTATACGTAGTTCAGAGGAGTAATGATAGCGGTTCATGAGAAATTGAGTCGTCAAGGCGCGAGCCAGACACTTAACACCACCAGGCATATAGCGTGTTGCTACGTTAACAGCCCAAACTATCTTGCCTACAGAAATTTGACTTTTATGAGTCTCAAATGGAAAACGAATATTTTGCTTATTTATCTTTTGCAAGAGATTTAGTAAATTCCCAAAGGCGAGGAAAAACAGCCCTAACCTAATTGCTCCCAGCAGGATAAAAGTGATTGCTAAAAAATAGCGATCGCTCCCAGAAAGTTTCAGAAAGTTACGCAACCGTTTCATTGTTAACTTTAACCAGATCTACAGCTTTCAGTTCTTCCAGCAGTGCCAAAATATCTCTCATGCAAACTTTTGGTTCTACTTCATATTCTTCCAAAAGCGTCTGTTTAATATCATTCACCACCTTGGGTTGTTGAATGATATTCCAAATTCTTGCTCCTATTTCATTTAGTCCGTGGTAAACTCCCGATTTGAGATTCAGAATGACTGCTTCGCCACCAAGATCAGAAGATATCTGCTCTACAGCAGCTACTACTATCGACGACTCTGAGATCTTATAGTTCAATGATTTTGAGGTCATGATTACAGGGATTTCCTTTTGATGCTTGATTTTTTAAAAAATTTATTTTTGTAATTGATTTTCAAATCAGTCAATGCACTGGAAATCTCTCAAAAGGTACATTAATTCTAAAGACTTTGTGTAACTTGAAATCATTAAGATGAGTGATTGACACACAGCAACTAACTCTACCCTATTTTATAGGGTTTTACTTGTCTAGTACACTACCCAAACTATACCAATTTCTTGAGTTTCCTAAGCTTTACTCTGATAAGAAAAACTATCACAGTCTTAACTGTTAAGTAGGTGAACGGAAAAATTTTTCAGTATATTATTGCGAGTAGAACGTAGACCCGGGAGGGGGCTTCCCGCTTTCTTAGCAATCGCAATAGTTTTGACCACTTTATATTTTGTTACGTAGTTAGGTTTACTTGTGCCTACCTACTTATAAATTGTCCCTGGTCTCAAAACATGCAATAATCTAGATCACAAACTGGATTTTTTATCTGCAGTGGTAGATGGCTTTTCCAACAAACTTAATTGTACTCAAGTTTGTATATGCTTATTTCAACGAATGCTTACCTGACATTATATGATAATTAATGCCAAAAAATACTAGTTTTTTTCATAAAATTCATAAAAAAAACACAATACTGTTAAGTATGTGTTAATTGAGATATCTAATCTTTGCAATGACTCAAAAGAGCCTCTCCATTTCAAAAAAACTGTATGTTTACCGACATAATTATCGCCTTTTTATTTTCTATGACAACAAATAAACTCTCACCTTTGCCTTGGAATTTTGGAAAGAATTTTAAAGTTCAATGAAAGGAGTCAACATTCAGAATTGGTAGAGTTAGGAGAACTCTACTCATAAAGCGATAGAGTTTCAATCTATTGACAGTTCCACAGACATGATATATCGGTGCGCACATGGAAAGACGCGCCGTGGGCTTTCGGTTTTAAATCCTGGAAAAATGAAAATCTCTACTATTCAAAATCAACTTCTTGAAGTAAGGCTATCCACATATCGGGTGGCTCAGAATAGTAATCAATGTCCTCAACCTGATATCGACAAGTATTAGATTTGTTACATAAAATGATATAATCCCCGCGTTGGATACCTGTACCAAGTCCAGTCATATAACCTTTTGGCTGATTATCAATCGATTCAAATATATAGTCACGTCCACTAACATATTGTGTATAGTCATAAGTTTTACTATGCTTGTTTTCTGTCTTCCTTAACAGAAAATTATAGAATGACAAGAAAATAATATTAAGGTTGATGGCTGACCTGATACGAGACATAAGCTATTGGCAAACAAATAAAGGCGATCGGATTTTTAGGGGCGGCACGTTTGCGGGGGAAGTACCCTGTGCAAAGCTGCCTTGACAATGCTTCACCTCTATTATTAGGGCGATTGCGCAAAGCAACAGACGCATAAAGGCGTATCGCCAAGCGATCAGTTGGCATAAGTTGCTGGATTTTTACACGTTTAGACCCAAGCCTCTGGGCGAAGAAGGGCGATGCGGAAGCTGCCGCCGCCAAGAGCGTTAAGCGTAGCTCTGCCGTAGGCGATCGCCCTATCTTAATCATTGTGGATACCCACATTGCCTAGGGTGCGTCTGACAAGCAAGATACCATAAGCTAATGGTTCGCTACAATAGTGCAGGTGTCCACCAAGCGGTGTTTTATCTACCCACGTACATCCATAAGAGAATCAATGAGCCATCAACTCCAAGAGTACAATCCCAGTGGCATAGGTCAAATTAATGGCAACCTTTTTGCTTTACCATTTGATTACGAGTCTGCAAACCTGATTATCTTTGGTATACCCTGGGAAGTGACCGTTTCCTATGGCGCAGGCACTGCCCAAGGACCACAACGGGTTCTGGATGCTTCGCCGCAACTAGATTTGTTCGATTTCGATAATCCTGATGGATGGAAACAGGGAATTTTCATGGTAGAAATTCCCCAGGATATTTTAGAGAAGAACGAATACTATCGCATTTTAGCGGCAAAAATTATCGAGCGACTCCAACAAGGTAAATCCCTGACAGATACACCAGATTTAACACCTGTGTTAGCAGAAATTAATCAAGCTTGTCAACAGGTAAATCAACGGTTGTTTGAACAGTCTAAGCAAGCAATTGAAAATGGTAAACGAGTTGCTGTGATTGGTGGGGATCACAGTTCACCGTTAGGTTACTTCCAAGCATTAGCAGCCAGCTACGCAAACTATGGCATTTTGCACATAGACGCACACGCAGATTTACGCGATGCCTATGAGGGATTTGAGTTTTCCCATGCGTCCATCATGTTCAATGCGATGAAGCTACCACAAATTTCCAAGTTAGTGCAGGTAGGCTTGCGTGATATTTGTCATGATGAAGTGCAAATGATTAACCAATCTCATGGTCGAATTGTCGCTTATTATGACCCAGCCATGAAACAAAAGCTATATTCGGGAACGACTTGGATGGAGTTGTGTCGAGAAATTATCAGTCATTTGCCTGAATATGTTTACATTAGCTTTGATGTAGATGGTCTAGATCCAAAATACTGTTCAAGTACAGGAACTCCTGTTCCGGGTGGACTGGAATTAGAGCAAGCTTTTTGTTTGTTTCGTGAATTGGTAAATAGTGGTAGAAAAATTATTGGTTTTGATCTGTGCGAAGTTGGTGATGCTGAGTGGGATGGTAATGTTGGTGCGCGGATTGTTTTCAAGCTGGCGAATTTGATGGATTTATCTGTGCGACGATCATAATTTGCAGTGTATGAGTCTGCTTTCTTTAAGTAATTAGGCAAGGCTCAGTCCCCAAGGGGTATCGCCACATCATCTGATATGATAGGCTCTGTTGACTATTCAATAACGTTAAGCTATCCGAAGTTCCGTTAATTTTTAGTCATGCCTGATCAAAAAGAACACATAGCCACTCTCACAAAACAATTTGTTCCATCATATCGATTCATTCGCACAGATAAATCCACAATTAGTAGAAGCCATGTCCTCCAAACAGAACTAAATAGTAGCTCAATTAAAGTGCTGAGTTGGAACATTGCTAAGAGAAATTATGACAAAATTTGGATGAAAGATTTTTTAGCAATTCTTGAGCAGTACAAACCAGATCTTGTGTTTATGCAAGAATTTAGCTTGAAAATAAATGCCGAACATGCTGCTCAATTGAAAGAAATGAGTTGGGATTTTGCCCCTAATTTTATCGATGCTCATCATCAGACTTATTCTGGAATTTTAACAGCAGCGAAAATCAGTCCAGTTAGCTGTAGATCGATTTTGACAAAACATCATGAACCTATTGTTAAAACTCCTAAAGTTTCCCTAATTACTGAGTATCCGCTCTCTGATAAACAAGAGACTCTCCTCGCTATTAATAGTCATCTGATCAATTTTGTGGATTTAAATAAATTCAAAACACAACTGCATGAGTTAGAGTTTGCCCTATCTACACATCATGGTTGTGTGATATTTTCAGGAGACTTCAATACCTGGAGTCGAAAAAGAGCAGTTCTCCTTGAAGAAGCGGTTACTCGGCTGGGGTTAGCACCAGTTGTTTTTGCACCGCATGAAAGCAAGAAAATTAAACGATTCCTGTTGTCACCTCCTTTAGACTATATCTTTTACCGAGGATTCAGCGAAAAGAAAGCTAGTGCTAAGGTGCTAGATCAGATTTGTTCATCTGATCACAAGCCATTGCTGGCAGAATTTTCTTATACAGATATAGATACCCAATAAAATCGAGATGCTTGTTGATAGTGGTGTTTTAGCCCTTGTCAGTGGAATTATAGTAGTTGTTGTTCATGCTTTGGGGATTTTGCATGCTGCTCATGCGGTGATGACTGTGCGTTCTTCTAGTGGGGCGATCGCCTGGGGGATTTCTCTGATCACCTTTCCCTGGCTAGCCATTCCATTGTATTGGATTTTAGGCAGGACTAAATTTCATGGATATACCGAAGCCCTACGCTCAGTTTACGCACAACACTATAGGCTGGTTCAAGAAGCTTACGGTGAAATTGCTAAATTTAAAATTGCACCACCCCAAAAGTTAGCGCAGCTGCAACCAATAGCTGAAGCGTTGACAGCAATTCCCTTCACATCAGGTAATGCAGCTCAATTGCTGATTGATGCCCAGCAAACTTATGAAGCGATGTTGAGTGCGATCGCACAAGCAACCGATTATATCTTGCTAGAATCCTACACCGTCAGTGATGACCAGGCAGGTAACGAGTTTAAGCAAGCGTTGATTACCAAGGCAAAGCAAGGAGTACGCATCTACTTTCTCTACGATGAAATTGGTTCAAAAAACTTATCTCGCTCTTATATTAAGTCTCTACGCAACAATAACATTCAAGTAAGTGCATTCCACACCACTAGAGGCAAAGGCAATCGTTTTCAGCTCAATTTCCGAAACCATCGTAAAATTCTGGTGGTGGATGGTGAAACAGCATTTGTCGGTGGTTTGAATATAGCTGACGAATATTTGGGAAAAAATCCCCGCCTAAGTCCTTGGCGTGACACTCACATGATGTTGCAAGGTCCGAGTGTACACAGTCTGCAAAGTGTTTTTATACAAGATTGGTACTGGGCGACTCGAAAAATTCTGGAAGTTAACTGGCAGATTAAAGCTAATCGGGAAGCTAACCAAACCGCGTTAGTGCTTTCCACTGGACCTGCGGATCAATTACCAGTTTGTAACCTTTTCTTTATCAATGTAATCAATCAAGCTCAGACTCGCTTGTGGATTGCTACTCCTTATTTGGTACCAGATGAATCAACTCTTCAAGCTTTGAAACTGGCAGCAATGCGCGGTGTAGATGTACGTATTATCTTACCAAATCGACCCGATCACTTATTCGTTTATCTGTGTTCTTTCTCGTACTATGCTGAGATACAGGCAATAGGTGGTATTAAGCTGTACCGCTACAAAAATGGGTTCATGCACCAGAAAATCATACTTATTGATGACGACATGGCAGGGGTAGGAAGTATCAACTTGGATTATCGTTCTTTCTTCCTTAACTTTGAAGTGATGGGCTTTGTTGCTGATTCTCACTTTGTTGAAAGTGTGGAGAAAATGTTACAAGATGATTTGGCTGCTTCTGTTTCTGTTGATTTATCTGAATACCATAAAAAACCTTTCTGGTTCAAGTTAGCCGTGAGAGTATCTCGGTTGCTAACGCCATTGCTTTAAGTCGATTTGGGAGTACAGTAGTGAAAGCAAATCCCATTGGAGGAGTCATGAAAGCTATTGAAATCATGGGAACTGTGGATGAGCAAGGTCAACTTTCCCTAGATATACCCTTGAGTGTGGACAAGCATACCCGTGTCAGAGTCATTGTACTGCTTGCTGAAGAAGCTGATAAAGAAAACAACCACGAAGAAGATGAGGAAATATCTGAATCTGCCGCAGAAAGTTTTCGTCAGGGTTGGTATGATGCAATGACGGGAAATACTTTACCCGTGTCTCAACTGTGGGAAGGAATTGATGCAGAATGATTCACCTTTGATTCAGGTTGAGGTAACTGGCAAATTCAAGCGCAATTTGCGGATTTTGGCGAAAAAGTACCGCAGTATTCGCAATGATATCCAGCCAATTATTGAACAACTTCAATCTGGAGAGTTACCAGGCGACCAGATACCAGGAGTAGGTTATACCATTTTTAAGCTAAGACTAAAAAATAGCGATATCCAAAAGGGTAAGAGTGGTGGATATAGGCTGATATATTATCTCAAAACCAGTACAAAGATTATTTTAGTTACTATCTACTCTAAATCTGAGCAGGAAGATATTGCAGCAGAGGAAATTCAGCAGATATTGGCTGAGTTTGAGCCGGAAGAAAAGGACAAACAAGTAGATAGTGACTGATGATAGTCATCGCCAGTCGTGTTTTTACAAATGTGAGATCGCACCCTGAGTGCAGAACACAGTGGACTTTGCCCAATTGCACTTTTACAGTGTAATCAAAATTAATTTATGATGTGACTTCGTCTTTCATTGTTGAAAATTATGGATAAAAAACTTTGAGCGCAATATCTATAAGTAAATTTTTATGATTTTTGATTTCTTGTTCACCCCAAGTTTGATTTCTTGCTATATTTCTAGTCAATAATACTGATGATGCTTGATAAAGAGACCTTTTTGCATCGAAAGGATCATTTCCGCCTATAGTATTCTGCGCGGGGTCTAAAATAGTCAGATTTCCCAATGTATTTTTCAGAGGTTCCAACTTTTCGTCTCTAAACTTCTTACTTGTATTTTGTGGATATATATGTTCAATTGAAGTTCCGGCAAAGTCATAGACTCTGCTTTTATCTTTACATAACGGAGTTTCTGTAGCTCCAGCTTGATACCATTCGTAATAATATTCTGTAGTCATTAAGTAATATTTAAGGGGTTTATTACTTACTCCAGAGTCTTTATACTCTAACATTTCAAGACCAGTCTTAAATGTGATATCTGATGCTTTAGAATTAATTAGCTTTTGTAACTTTTGCCTTAATCCTGAGACATTATAAGAGCTTGGATTCTCCCGGATAGCAAGCGATTCTTCATAATAAATATTTTTTAATGATGTGGCGTGCTGATTACATATTATTTTATATCTGAAATAAACCCTTTCTACAATCTGCACTATTTCCGAAAAAATCTTATGTTCAAGTTGTGAAGCGGCTAGAAAGAGTGGTACAGATAAAGTATGGTCAAGTTCTTTCAAAAGAATATTTAAGCGAGTTCTATCCCAATTAGTGATTGGTTGTTTTGATGGATATAGCCATTGTCCTTCTAGCAATTTTCTACACTTCAAGATATCTTCATGTATATTTTTGACTGTTTGATATACTTGTTTAGATTCAGAATATGTAAAATTTTCTGTTTTATGTTTTTTATGTTCTGGAAAAAAGCTATCAAGAAGTGTGTCAAAAAATTCATCTTGTTTAGCTCTTTTACCCTGATAGGATTCATAAATCCAGTTCAAATAATTTGCTGTTTTTGATGGAGAATCGGCAAGGATATTGTCCCAGAAGATTTCACAACTATCCTGACAGTCTTTGAATCCTTCTAAAATCTCTAAAGTATTTGCTTTTAATAAATCGCCAACTGTTAAATTGGTTCCTCTATCATTAATAACTTGAAATAATCTAAATGCATCATCTTTACTATCAGTAACCATGTATAGTATGGTAAAGTCATTATCTATAATATTTTGTATTATTTCAATATCGTCCATCTTTCCTTCTAACTTTGATGGATTGATTATATTTCGTACTGCTTTTAGTATAGTTTGGTAGGCGCGATTAATCTTTTCATGAGAATCTCTTGAAGGAGATGGATTCATCTCACGAATAAGTTCTTTATAGAACGGATGATCCACTCTGGATAGTCTCATAACTTCGACAGAATTTACTTTTCTTTGAACTTCCTGCCGAAACTCTATAAATCTTTCAGAGAGATCTTTTATCCGTCCCTCCAAAATGAACTGATTATTTTCATCTTTTGAATGCTTTACTTGTTCAAGTAACTCCTTATATATCTTAATTAAACAAGACATTAATAGCGTAAATGTTGAAATTCTTTGTTGTCCATCAATAATTTCATATTCGTGTTGATTAACAGCTCCTGCAACAGGATATCTAACGCAGAGCACCCCTCCAAAAAAATGATTAACAGGCGTATGTGATTTTCTTCTCTCAAAACAGTTTTTCAAATCTTTGATAAAATCTTCAACAGATTCAGCTTCCCATGCATAAGCTCTTTGATACTTGGGGATAAAAAACATCGGTCTGTATTCAAAAATTTTCCCCACAGAAGTGTATGCAGGCTCCATCTTCATATGAATCACACCTATATTAACTGTATTTAATAGTTTATACGAATAGTCGCTCAATAAAAACTTATACTAGTTGAAGTGCAGCAAACTCTACCGTTGTAAGATGCCTTAAAAAACAAAACTCCTCACTACTCAATATAATCTTAGGTCTTACGCCTCAACTCAATCTAATCTCTCACCCATTGCACCGGATCTAGTTGATAGTAACGTTGCAGTAGTTCATAAAGTGCCGGATGCTTCTTCAGCAATTGCTGGGGTTTTTCAAAGAATGTTTCAGTCGCCACGGCGAAAAATTCTGCGGGATTAGTTGTGCCATAGCTATCCATTACGGTCTTTACGCCTCGTTGAACATCATTGCACAGCTGTTGATATTCTTGTGCCATCACCTGCGCCCAAATGGGATAGTCTGAATTTCGTTGCAAAATAGGAACCCCCTCAGCTTTCCCATCCTCTTGATCCAATTGGTGGGCGAATTCATGAAGCACAACGTTATGTCCATCCCTCCAGTTTTGAGTGTCTTGTTGCACCTGTTCCCAAGATAATATAACTTGGTCATGAGTCCACGATTCTCCCAGTCTTGCCACGCGCCTTTCCTCAACAATATAATTGCCGGTGGCAATCGTTTCATTAACAAAATAAGTGCTGGGATAAATCAGAATTGAACGAAGTTTAGGGAAGTATTCTCCTCGCTCGTTAAGCAAGAGCAAACAGGCTACAGCAGCGATCGCCAATTTCATCTCCTCCGTTACCTGCAATCCTGCACAGCCAATGAATTGTTTTTCCGCTAAAAATACTTGAATATGTCCTTGAACCTGTCGGCGTTCAGCGGGAGAAAGATGGAGATAAATGGGAAGATTATTCTCAATAATCGCATTCCAAAGTGGCGGGAAAGGACGATGTTTAAGACGGTTTCTTCGTTGTTTAACTAGGGTGGGACTGACTAAAATCCCAGTGATAATCAGCCCAATGATCACAAAAACAATAATTGTTTGAACCATTGATTTTTAAGAATTAGGGGTGTAAGGGGGTAAGGGTGTAGGGGTGTAGGGGATGAGTGTAATTTGGGGGCACCAAGCCACCACTAACCTATTGACCACCCTTACGCGTTCACCAGTCGCCTGGGCGACTGGCTCTCCCGTTGGGCATTGCACAAAAATATAATCCCTTCTTACCCCTTACACCCCTACACCCCTACACCCCTACACCCTTAGTTTCGCTCAAAGTACAAAGGAGTCGATAAGCTTGCGAGCAATACTCAACCTAGGAGGAACTTGTGGTAAGTTGTGCTTACTAAACCAGGCAGCATCTACCAACTCTTGCGGTTCGATAACGATGTCACCACTTGCATAAGTGGCTGTGAATCCAATCATAAGTGAGTTGGGAAATGGCCAAGGTTGCGAGCCAAAATAGCGAATATCTTTCACCTCAATCCCCACTTCCTCGCGGACTTCGCGCACCACCGTTTCTTCTAATGATTCTCCTGGTTCCACGAAGCCAGCTAGCACGCTGTACATTCCCGGTGGAAACCGAGGGGCGCGAGCCAATAAGAGTTCTTCGCCGCGAGAAACGAGAACGATAATCGCAGGCGAGAGGCGAGGATAATTCACTAATCCACACTTGGGGCAACGTTTGGCACGCTCATGGGATAATTGGGTTGTCGGAGTCGCACAGTGCCCGCAGTATTGGTGAGTGCGATCCCATTCCACGATTTGGATCGCACGACCACTCAGCGCATACAACTGTTCATCCAACATTCCGTACAATTCGCGCAATCCCTGCAAAACCATGCCATCGGGGACGATCGCATCCTTGGGCAGTTCTGCCGAGTAACAAGGTTGACCATCCAGGGTGCCAAGGAATTGGGTTCGCACTGGCTCTAAGCCAATTTCTGTTAGACTGATTAAATTGGGAATTTGGCTGACGTTTCCTTCGGAGCGAACCAGCAATTTATTGCCAACAAAGGCAAACCACCAGGAAGGTTGAGATTGTACTGTGGCTGGAGTAATGCCAGGGATAAAGGTTTGATGCATATCAGTAGAACACAATTGCCTTGATCGTATCACCGCCGCTCTCACCCAAAACCATACTTTGCCTCATCACCAATCTGAATCTCTGTTCAACTTGAAACTTTTAAACTTTTTGAACACTTGAACTACTTTTCTCAGCACCAAGACGCCTTCCCAATCACTTACCTCAACGACTTGCGAGGAGAGATTTTAGCGTCCCCCTATTTTGCAACCAACAACCTTAACCGCGACTTTGTTGACACAAAGGGTTTTTCTGTGGTATTCCAGCGTTCAGAAATTGCGGAAGTAGAACGGCGCTTTCCTTTCTTCAAGCCCTATCTCGACCAGGCGCTAGAGCCGAACTGCAACGCTTTCTATCTTAACCCGCTGCTGCTCAAAGAAGGCTCCCGCGTCGATCCGCATATTGATCGCTCCCTGCGATCTTACTGCAAAACGATTGAGCCTCCTGTGGTGGTTAGTGTTCTTTATGTGCAAGTACAGCCAAACTTGCAAGGCGGAGAACTGGTGCTGCGCCGCCACAAACAGCAAGTCGGGCAGATTAAACCACGAACTAACACGTTACTGTATTTTCAAGGCGATCTGACTCATTCGGTGAATGCTGTTAAAATCACAGGGACTCGTCTAAGCTTAGTTTGTGAACAATACAGTTTGAGTGAAACTGAACTGCAAGATATTCCAGCGTTCACAGTGGAGTCTAGAGCGGTTAAGGTTAAGCGGAAATAAGGAACTTGCCCATCTACTGTAAGGTATGGTTGGACGTAAATTATAAAGCGATCGCCTATTTCATCACTACCATATGGACAGGCTGTAGCTTCAATCATATTGCTTAAACTTGGGAGGCGATAGCCCAAAGGGCTGACGCTAGCCCCGATAGGCGTAGCCGTGCCGTTAGGCATAGGGGGCGCTAGCTCCCAAAGGGAGCGCACTCTCGGACCCAAACGCGTATCGCAATGTTTTTTTGCAATAAATAATCAATTCATAGCTAATATCATGTCCTGCTCAATACTTACGATATGTCATTGCGAGTGGAACGAAGTGAAACGAAGCAATCTCAAGCACTTGCGTTCGCGTAGCGTGTCCGTTCGCGGCGGACATAGTGACGTTTATTTATGTCCACCGACTTAACTAAATCGCACTCACTAAATACCATTTACTGAAACGTTGCTTCTTTTTTAATCTTTTCGCAGATGTCCACCCAAGCTCCATCTTGCTCTGCCTCACTCAAGCTACTTAGAGGCTTCTTGGGATCGTGCGCTGCTTGATACTTTTCAATTGCTGTTTCTTTGTAACTGCTAAAACGCAACGGGATCCAAAAAATTGTGACTCCTGCTCCAGCCTTTTCTAATAGAAGTGGTAATTCATTTTTATTGATAAAGTTTGATGCTAAAAAATTAGGACTCACCAGCAACAAAGCAACTTTTGCAGCGGCGAGAGCTTTGGAAATTTCATCTCGCCACACAGCACCAGCCTGGATTTGGGTATCATCCCACAGTTGCAAATCCTTTTCTCTAATTAATGGTTCTAGATGAGTTTTGAGGTCGTCAAACCACTTTTGATCTTTATGACTATAGCTGATGAAAACGAGGTTTCTGGTTGGGGTCAACAATGCTTTTTTCTCTTGTTCCAGTTCCTGTTGCAACGGTGCTGCTTGAGACTTGAGTTCTCTATCTACAGCGAAGGGTTGATGCATAACATCATCAATCAACCTTCGGATCTGGATTCTTTGATAGCTGTTCTCGCAGTCAACCTCGTCTATACCAGCGTTCAAGCGCTTATACAGTGCGTTCAATTTGTAGGGATGAGGCGTCTCACTTGCTTGACAGCTTGCGCAATTGCAGGGAACATAGGTTTCATACTTCAAATGCTCGAAAGACTTATGGATTTTTTCGAGTTCGTGGGTGACAACTGCTAGCAGTTCTTTCTTGCGGTTTCCGGCGACACGAATTTTAATTTCCCTTTGATTATAGTTTTCAATCACTTCGGCACGGATTTGGTCTTTATTGAGAACAACGCCGTTTTTCCAGACGAGTGTTTGTTGTTCAATCCAAAAGTGTGTCTCAACAATGAAGCGGGTGAGGATACCTTTGGGCATGAATTCGTATTCATAGCGCAAAATCAGGTTGTTGGTTTCGTCCCAAGTGTAGTCGGGTTGGTTAGCACAAAGCAATTGAGGTGCAATATAAGTGCCAGGACGATTGGGAATTTTGTAGCAGAGTTTGAACCGCATCATCAACTGCAGCAGTTCATCTTGCATATCGGCATGTTCAACTTTATTCCAGATATTAAGAAGATCATCCTGGGTAAAGCGCCCCTGATTTTGCCTAACGGTATCATTGTCCAACACTTTGTAGACAGCAGTAGTACCCCATTCCGGTTTGAGGATGAGATAGTGTTTGAGTGTAGAATCGTCTTGCAAGTGAAGACATACACCTAAATCATGCAGATAGCCACTGAGTTGGAGTTTGTCCTTTTTTGTAGTAAATCCATGTTTCTGACAAATAGCGAGATATTCTTCCAAGCTAATATATTCACGGGGGTCGTGTTCTAAAGCTTCCCGAACTTTAACCCAGGTTTTGGGGAGTTCTGTTCCTACATGGGGTAACTTTTGAATGTAATACTTAATATTATTAAGGATTTCTGGAAGACCACGATTAGTCGCAAGATTTGTAGTGAGTGTTTCTTTAAAATTAGTAAACTCACCCCGTAACTCCCGTTCGTTGATTTCTCGTTTACGCTCCTGCTTTTCGTTTTTGATAATTAACAAAGGACTGTTACCGCTCAGTAACTCTACCACTTTTAGCCAGTAGTAAAAATCTGTATCTTCTTTACGAGTATCTGCGACCACAACATAAAGGGAGCGTTTGGTGAGGAAAAATTGGTGGGTAGCATGATAAATTTCCTGACCGCCAAAATCCCATATATTAACCTGAAACTCTCTGCCAGTTAAGAGTGGAAATTTCCATTGAATAACATCAATACCTTCGGTAGAGATTTCATCCTGTTGTAGCTGATAATTTTGGTCTTGAATTTTTTTTGCTAACGTAGTTTTGCCCGCTCCAGGTTCTCCCACAATAAGTAATTTGGCTTCGTAGAGGTAATCGGTTTCTTGTTCTAGCTGTTGCCTGTAAAAGTCTAGAATTTCTCTAAATTCTTTTCTTCGAATTTCTGGTGGAAGTGACGTTAGGGGATTGTCATCAAGCCTAAGGTCTCTGATTTTAGTGAGTAGTCCAATTTCCTTTGGCAGTGCGCTGAGTTGATTCCTGCTGAGGTCGAGCGATTCCAGGTTGGTGAGTTGGACAATTTCCGCTGGCAGTGCGCTGAGTTGATTCCTGCTGAGGTCGAGCGATTCCAGGTTGGTGAGT